>CAZKCX010000030.1:5233-20410 GCA_964550865.1 uncultured Planctomycetales bacterium | reverse complement strand
ACGTCGGCGATCCGCGGATCGTCGTCGGCGAGGCGAAGGCATCGAAAGACGGCAAGCCGCTCTGGCCCATGCAGACGGACCTGGCCCGGTTGCACAACGCCCGCGACCGCGGCGCGTGTCCGACCGGTCCGGCGCCGGCGAACGCACGCCTTACGGCGGGTACCGATCGCGGTCAGGTTGACCTTCAGGCCGATTGGCCTGCGTGCAAGGGCAAGGTCCGCTACGAACTGCAGGTCCGCGACGACAAGAAGCGAACGAATCCGGCACTCGCCGACCTCTGGGTGACCGTGGTCGGACCGGACGGCAAACCGACGAGCCCGATCAAGGCCGGCCTCGGCAGCGGGATCATCCTGACCGACGGCAAGAAGCGATGGGCAGCCGACAGCAATGAGGTCAAGGTCCGGCTCCTCAGCGAGTGGCCGCCGAAGGCCATGCCTGCCGCCGGCAAGCCGTTGATCATCGAGACCGAGCACGTCGCCGGCCCCGTGAAGGCACGGGTCGTGAGGGAAATCCGCATGATCGACTCGTGCCTTGCGGTGCGCATCCGCTCGAAAGACACCCACATCGCCGAGGTCCACTTCGGCGGCATCACGGCGTCACTCCGTAAGGTCATCCAGGTGCCGTATCTGGGCCTCGGACCCGTATGGTATCTGCCGCAATCACAGCTCTATGCCTCGATCGTGCTGGATTGGACGAAGTCGAACGCCACGCGGCACGACCAGACGAGCGCGTACTACGAGGCCAAGACCGACGGCAGCCGCAACCCGGTGGATACGACGGCCTACTTCACGTTCTCGCCGCGTCTGGCCGACGTGCTGTGCAACATCCCCAATCCGCCCTCGCCCTTCCTGACCGACCTGAGCGATCGCATCGTGTTCGACGTGTGGGGCGGAAACTTCCGCGACGATGCCGAATGGTTCGACGAGATGGCGCTCTACGGCGTCCGCGATGCCGCGCTCATCAAGCATGTGTGGCAGCGGAGCGGCTACGACAACGCGCTGCCCAACCACATCCCCGCCAACCCGAAGATGGGCGGCGACGACGACATGAAGCACTACGTCAAGACGACGCGCGACCTGGGCTATCGCGCGTCCCTCCATGAGAACTACGTAGACTTCTACCCCAACAGCGAGCTGTACGACCCGAACGACGTCTCGCTGAACGCCGAGGGCGAGCTCATCAAGGCGTGGTTCAACGCCGGCACGGGCATCCAGAGCTTCGCGTTCAAGCCGACGGCGATCATGCAATACGCGCGGATGCAATCCCCGGAGATCCACAAGCGCTACGGGACGAACGCGGCGTACCTGGACGTGCACACCTGCGTGCCGCCGTGGTTCCACGTCGATCACCGCGCAGGCGAGCCGGGTGCGGCGACGTTCAAGGCGGTCTGGGACGTCCACCGCGAGCTCTTCGCCTTCGAACGGGCGACGCATGAGGGACCGCTCTTCGGCGAGGGGAACAATCACTTCTTCTGGGCGGGGCATTGCGACGGCTGCGAGGCCCAGGTCGTCACCGGAGAAGACGCGCCGTGGCTCGTCGACTTCGACCTGCTCAAGATTCACCCGCAGATGGTCAACCACGGCATGGGTTACATCGAGCGGTGGTTGACAAGCGGCTATGGCGAGGGGTGGTACTCTCGCGTCCCGCTCACGATCCAGATGGACAAGTATCGGGCGATGGAGCTGGCGTTCGGTCATGCAGGGTTCGTCCCGCAGCAAATCTGGCACCACCTGCCGTATGTCCTCCGGGAGTTCTATCTGGTCACGCCGATCCAGAAGCGGTACGTCACGGCCAAGCCGCGCAAGATCCTCTACGACGTTGGGGGGAGGATGCTTGCGGCCTCCCAGGCGGTCGCCGCAGGACCGCTCAGCAACCGCGTGTACGTCGAGTACGACAGCGGGCTGAAGCTCTGGTGCAACGGCAGCGAAGAGGACTGGAAGATCCCCGCCGGCGTACTGTGCCAGTACGGCTTCCGCGCGGAGGCGGCCGGCCTGGAGGTGACGACCACGCGCTTCCCGACCGCTGAGGGCAAATCGGTCGTGGCCGACTATCGCGAGGCCGACGGCATCCTCTACGCCGACGCGCGAGGCTTCGAGCCGGAGCTTCGCGCCGGGTCGGTGGACGTCGAGCCGGGGGTGAAGGCGTTTGACGCCATCGGCCCGCGACAGTTCCGAATCACGTATCAGTGGAAGGTCGGCCACGCGGAGGACAAGGAGTGGCGGTGCTTCGTGCACTTCGTGAATCCGAAGATGCATGGCCCGGACCACATCGCGTTTCAGAACGACCACGCGTTGCCGAAGTCCACCGCAAAGTGGAAGCCGGGCGAGGCGATCGTCGACGGCCCGCATGAGGTCACCATCCCCGACGCAATCGCCGACGGCACGTACGAGATCGCGATCGGGCTGTTCGGGGAGATGGGCCGCGCGATCCTGCCGTTCAAGAACGACGGGCGGGGACGGTACCTCATCGGCGCGGTGACGCTGAGGGACGGTACGGTGAGCTTCGCGAAGAAGTCGCCCGAACGGCTGTCCGACGCCGCGCAGGATCTCTACGTGGCGCATCGGAACATAGACCGCGCGATGGTCGACTTCGGCAAGGTCGTCACCAACGGCTGCGTCGCCATCAAGCCTGCCTTCAAGTCGTGGTGGGTGACGATCTACCCGAAGGAGAAACCCTTCACGATCCGGCTTCGGATGGACAGGCTCCAGCCGGACGCACCACCGGGGGAGTGGAAGGTCCAGTCGCTCAACAACAACAAGCGGAGCTACGGGCCCCTGCCCATCACGGTTGAGGGCAATGCGATCGAGTGGGAGACCGGACAGGACCGCGTCATCTACTACTGCGTAAGCCAGTGAGGGATGGTCCCCGCAGGACCGGTAGCGCGCGGTAGGGAAGGTCAGCCGCAATCCTCATTCAGAGCCGGCCTGTCCTCAGGCCGGTGACTGGCCACCATGAGGAGCCGGACCGGGCCGAGGACGGCCCGACTCGGAAACAGCCCGCCGTACGTAGAGGGGGGCGTCTCGGGTCTTCGAGGAAGCGCCTTCGTCCTGCGGTCGGAACGAAAGACAAGGAACTGTAAGCCATGATCCAATACGGAAAGGCAGTCAAGGAGAAGCTGGTTCGGGGCGAGGTCGTCTTCGGTAGCTTCCTGCACATTCCGTCGCCGGAGATCGTCGAGATCTACGGACTGGCGGGGTTCGACCTGGTCATCCTCGACACCGAGCACGGGCCGATGGGGTTCGAGACGCTGCAGAACATGGCCCGGGCGGCCGACGTCCACGGAATGGGGACGGTCGTGCGGATCCCCGCCGGGGCGTACCAGCGCATCTTGTCGGTGCTCGAGGTCGAGACGAGCGGTGTGGTCGTCCCGCACGTCAACGACGCCGACGCGGCGAAGCAGGTCACCCGCGAGGCGAAGTATTACCCGCTGGGCCGTCGCGGTCTGGCGACGACCGCACGGGCGGGCGACTACGGCACGGTCGATATCGCCGCGTATTGTCGGCGGGCGAACGAGGGGACGATCGTCGTCGTGCAGATCGAAAACCTCGAGGCGGCGGACCGCAGCGAGGAGATCGCCGCCGTCGACGGGATCGACATGCTGCTCGTCGGCCCCCGGGACATGTCGCAGTCGGCCGGCGAGCCCGGCAACGTCACGCACCCGCGGGTGACGGCCGCGATGGAGAAGGTCGCCGCCTCGGCGAAGGCTACCGGCAAGATCGCCTCGACGTTCGCCGGCAGCACGGACTTCGCCAAGCGTGCGCTGGATATCGGCTACCAGACGGTCTTCTACGGCTGCGACACGATGATCATCTCGAACGCGGTGCGGGCGACGTTGGCGGACCTGCGAAACCTGGTGTGAGCGCACGCTGCATATGTCCGCTCCGGTACCCGGGACGATCCCCCCGGGTTCTCCAGCGAGGCGCGGAGCCGCAGTACCCAGGTCCTACTTCCACGGCGTTTTGGGATAGCGACGCGGCGGGATGACCTTGTAGAGAATCCCCTCCGGGACGAGCTTGCAGTCGCGGACGAAGACCTTTGGGGCGTACTCGGGATCGTCGGCCACCGTGTAGACGGGATGGAGCCATTGCGGCGGGAAGGTCCGCAGCAACAGCTGCTCCATGTTCATGTTGTCCCACACCCAGGCGAAGCGGAGATCGGGACGGCGCTTCTCGACCTGTTGGGCGTAGAGGAGCGCGCCGGCGGGAGTGGGGTCGCCGAAAAGGATGGCGTTCTTCGGCAGGATCTCGAAGACCTCCTCCACGTAGCGGCGCACGCCGGTGTTGTTGTGCTGCCACGGCTTGAGGAAGAACTCGTACGGATCGCGATAGGGCAACTCGCGCGTGAAGGGGTTGAACTCGAGCCGCCTCGCGACGGGCGGCAGCACGGCATAGACCCCAACCGGGACAATCGCGAGCACAACCAGCGCCCAAGACGTCCAACGCCAGCGGCGGATCACCGCCCATGCCCCGAGCCCGATGAGGATGCCCAGCCCCCCATAGAACGAGACGAAGAACGAATACTGATCGGGCCTCGGATACCGCGCCGCGAATACGAAGTGCACGGCCAGCGCGCCGCAGAGCGCCCACGTGACCGCGCGGAGCTTCGAATCGATTGGCCGTACCCACAGTGCCACGAGGGCCAGCACGCCCAGCAACGTCGGATACTGGAGTCCGATGTAGGCGGCGACCTTGCCCAGCAGCGACGGCGTGATGGAAAGGTTCGTGGCGGGCCAGCCGCCGGTCGTTGCCGATCGGATAACGCGCGCCAGGTCGCCGGTCTCCAGCAGGGCTCGGAGGATCAGGAAGCCGTACAGCAGCGTGCCGCCCAGCCACAGCCCGCATCCCGCGAGGAGATCCCAGCCGTCGAGTCGGCCGCGCCGCAGCCACACGATCGAGAGCACGACGTACGCGGGCGTGGCTAGCGCGCCCATCATGTGATTGCTGATGCTCAGGCCGTTCAGGAAGAGTGCCAGCAGGAACCATCCCTTTCGCCCGGACCGCGCGAAGAGCAAGAGCAGGAAGATCTCTGCAGTGAAGAAGGCCGATGCCAGCGTCAGACACTCCGCCACCACCGAGAAGGCCCAGAAGGTGTGGCCGAGCACGACCGAGAGCGTGCCGATCGCGGCCGCCCAGCGAGAATGGGTGAGCAGGCGGATACTGACGAACACCCAGCCGGCCGTCATTGCGCCGAAGAACGGAGAGGCCAGATTGACGCGATAGGCGATATTGCCGACGGGCAGCCAGGTGAAGACCTTGGCGATGATGAGGTAGAGCGGATGGACCTGGACGAGCGTGTCCTTGAGCGGCGGGAACGGCGGAAACATGG
Organism: uncultured Planctomycetales bacterium; assembly: GCA_964550865.1. Taxonomy (GTDB): domain Bacteria; phylum Planctomycetota; class Phycisphaerae; order UBA1845; family JAFGLZ01; genus JAFGLZ01. The sequence continues at coordinate 15,085 of CAZKCX010000030.1, read as the reverse complement.
GCACGCGAAGCTGATAGACGCCGCTGTCGCCCATCAGCACGTCCGGGGCACACGTGGCGATGTAGAGCACCAACGCGGCGGCGAACACGATGAGCCAGTCCCATCCGAGTCGGGCAGGCAGCGCCGATGGTGCCCTCGCATCCTTTGAGGGGGTATGCCGGTCGTGGCTTGCCTCATTGATGGAATGGGCCCTCGGCGTATCCATAACGGAGACAGTGTAGCGATCCACCGCGTAACGGGCCAGATTGCATGCCATACCGGATATCGAGTTCACGAACGAGAACCGGATCGGGTAGCACCGGGCGGTACGTGCCCCCTACGGCCGAGGGCAACCCATGTCGGCACGGCGCGGCAGGCTTTAGAAAAGGGTGGAAGAGGGTTTCGAGGACTCTCCGCCACGGTCCGCGCCGGGCTCCCGCGGCAGGGAGAGCTGGTAGTCACCGATGTAGCCCTTCTGCTGGAAGTAGCTCAGGGCGTCACGGACCGTGGGAAAGACCTTCGTGGCCGTCTCCGTGATGAAGGGGGACGGTTCCTTTCGGGGCCGCCAGATGACGTAGACCTCCTTGGTGGCTTCGTGGGCGTGCTGGAGCTCGCGTTCCACGCCGCTGCTAAGGCCCGGCCGTCCGTCCGTCATCTCGGGGATGTAGCTGATGATCATGTCCGACTGATCGATGAGCTTGAAGTCGCGGGCGTAAATCTGGCCGTCGATGTCGCCGGCACAATCCACCAGTTCCTGCGTATCGAACCTGACCATGCGGCCGTGGACCTCCATCTCGATGGCGCTCTCGCCCCGCTCGGCCGCGCGCGAGGCGTCGATGAGGAGCCGTTTCTCGTCCACGTCCCCCGGATCGAAGGTAACGAAGTATTCGCTGAGGACGAGGCGGAACTCGTCGAGCTCGGCGAGGACGTCCGGCATGTCCATCACATGGGTCATGGGAAACGACGGGTAGACGCGTTTGCGATGCGACTCGAACATCAGGCGATAGAGCATCAACGCCGTCGTGTCACTCTCACCCCGGCTCAAGACGTAGAAGCAGCCGTGCCCGCGGAGCACGGTGGCCATGATCTCCGTGGCGAGGATCTCCTCCTCTCGCCAGACCAGGAGGTCCTTCATGCGATGGTCGACGTCGTGCTCTCGCGCGAGCCGCTCATGGACGGCGTCCGCGTTGTCGACCAGGGTGACGTAGAGGTCCGCGTTCAAGGCCTGGAGTTGATCGTGATCGAAGGCGGGGAACAGCCCGTGCTTCCAGCGGAACGTCGCGTGGGTGTTGACCAGGAGATTCGTCTCGGGCTTGGCCAGGGCGAGGATGTCCTTGAATACGCTCCGGCGCAAGGAGTTCAGTCGTCCAAGAGGCAAGTCCAGGATGCGCCCCCGCACGACGTCCGGGGCCTCGGCGTACATGCGGTCGCCCACGTTGGCGAGAACGACCTCCTTGCCGTGCTCGCCGGCGATTTCGACGACGCGCTCCAGGAAGGGACGCTTGTCCACGCCCACCTGACCGGCCACGACGACACGAATTCCCCTTCGCTGAGCGGGCCCGAACAGGCCGGTGTCTCCTGCCGCTGTGTGCATGATGAATCCTCTCCCAGCCGCGCCGGGTCAAGATAGCCAACGGACGCCTGAGGGTCAAACGGTTGACCGTTCCTTGCTGGAATGAAACAATGCGAATCACAGCCCGCGAATGCAGGACGAGTTGCCGACCTTTCGACAAGAAGCCTAGCCCGCAGGGAAGCGAGCCCGAGCCTTGAAGGGTACCCCCTCTTCCGACGTTGCGCTCCGCGAACCGATCTCACCCCCCGCGCGCCTCGTGGGAGGCGGGCTGACGATCCAGTCGCGCTGGGCGGTGTTGCTCCTCTGCGCCGGGACGTTCGGTTTGTTGAGCGTCATCTTTCCCCCGGCGAACGGCTGGCCCCTCGCCTACATCTGCCTGGTGCCGTGGCTGGTGGCCGTCACCTCCGCGCGACGGCGCGCCTGGATGTTCTTCACGAGCTACCTCATGGGGCTGGCCTTCTGGATCTTCAACGCCTTCTGGCTCAGTCCGATCACGCCACCCGGCTGGATCGCGTTGTCGATGTACCTGGCGGCGTACTTTCCCCTTGTCGCTTGGGTCGTGCGCTACATGATCGACCATCGGCGCGGCAGCGTCGCACTGGTCCTGCCGTTTGCGTGGGTGGGAACGGAGTGGCTTCGCGCGCGGGTCATCACGGGGTTTCCGTGGTTCTTTCTGGGCCACAGCCAGCATCCGGTCCTGACGATGATCCAAATCAGCGATCTCGTCGGCGCGTACGGGGTCAGCTTCGTGGTGGCCGTCGTCAACGGTTGGATCGTGGATATGATGATCCAGCCGATTCTGGTATGGCGGAACGACTCGGTTCGCCGACCGCGGCGGGTGCCGGTGGCCACGGCCTTTTTCGCGTGTGTGCTGGTCTTCACCATTCTGTATGGTCGGGCGCAGCTTGCCGGTGAGAGCCTCCGCCCGGGCCCGAAGGTGGCGGTGGTGCAAGAGGATTACCCGATCACCGTCAGCGGGACGGACGATGCCCGACCCTGGGACATGCTCGCCGGCCACCTCAAGCTGTCCTTGGAGGTCTCGCCGAACGAGCCGGACCTGCTTGTCTGGCCGGAGTCGGCCGCGTCGGCGACGCTGAATCGGCAGTTCCTCAGCCGAGAGACCCTGGTGCATCTGCTGACCGAGGAGCCGAACGTCGTCAATCGCCTGTATCTGTCGATCGGTCAATACCGGCATGCCAGCACGGGGCTGATCTCGGCTCAGCGATTGCGGACGCTGCTCGACGGGGATGCGGAGGAAGCGGTTCGTCTTCGCCGAGCCCTTGCGCGATGGCATCTCGGCAAGCCGATGGAGCGCTGGGCGGCCGAGAGGCTCGCGGGCCTGGACCGCAAGCGACGACTTGCCGCCGGTCTCTACTTCGATCAGTGGGACCACGGCCATCTGACCGACGACGTCCTCGGGCTGCTCGCGCAGGGGCGCATCGAGGCGATCCGGGAGCCGATGCGCACCATCGACCGCATGTGGCGCGCGAATCTCACACCGACGTTGGCGCTGGAGGGGCGACCCGACAGGCCGCCCGCCTGGATCGTCGCGGGGGGCTATGGCTTGACGTTCGATCCCGATCCCCCACCGCCGCGGTCGAAGCTTGACCGCTACAACAACGCCTATGTCTACGACCCCGACGGACGGCAGGTGCAACCTCCGTACAGCAAGATCCATTGCGTGCTGTTCGGCGAGTACGTGCCCTTCCGCTACGGCCCGCTCCACTGGCTGTACGTGTGGCTGAACAGCATCACGCCCTGGGGATCGACGGGCTTCGAGTATTCCCTGACCGCCGGCGACGAGTTCGTGGTCTACACGATGACGGCGCGATCGCAGAACGGACGCCCCTATCGCTTCGGCGTTCCGATCTGCTATGAGAACGTCATGCCGGAAATCTGCCGGCGCTTCGTCCAAGGCCCGGACGGACGGAAGCGCGTCGACTTCCTGCTGAACATCAGCAACGACGGATGGTTTGAGCACGCCGCCGAATTGCCGCAGCATTTCGTTGCCTCGGTCTTCCGTGCGGTCGAGAACCGTGTCGGAGTTGGGCGGGCGGTGAACACCGGCATCAGCGGATTCGTGGATCCGACGGGGAGGGTGTACGATCAGGTCACCGACGGAGAGCGGCTGTACGGGCCGGGCATCGTGGGCTCGAGCGTCTCGACCATCTTTACCGACACGCGGCATTCGCTGTACACTCGTTGGGGAGACTGGTTTTCGGACGCCTGCGCGGTGCTCCTGGCCTTGATGGTCGTCGACGCCGCCGTCGTGGGCAGGCTGCTGGCCCGACGCCGGCGTTCGGTTTGATCCAAAGGCAGATTGCGAGGTTCACGGATGAACACCGCGATGTCGCACAATGTCCTGCAGCATAGGGGAGATCGAGTGAAGGCCTCATCGGCTACGCTGTCTCTGGCCGTCTCAGAAGCGCCGAGCAGCTTCGCCGCGTGTGGCCCAGCGGTTCGGTCTGGCTCACCGCAATCCGCCCTCAGCTGTTCGCTTCTACGGTTCACGGCCGGGGGCGGCCGTGCCACACTGCTCAATCTTCATTGCAGGCACCGTAGCGTCGTCGGTTTTCGTGTCGGCCCATGGATTCGTCGAACGCTGGTGGTGGTGCTCTTGACCGCCGCGCAGGGCCTGATGCTGGGATGCAGCGGCATGACGTGGGGATCGGATCTTGCCGAGCCCGTCGACGAGCCCGCCCTTCGGCGGGAGGCGATCGCCTATTTGAAGCAGGCCGTGTCGTACGAGCACGCCGCGACGATTCGGTGTCAGGCGATCGAGGCCCTGGCGGAGGAGGCCCCTCGCGGTGCGGAGGGCTGGTTTATCGAGTCGCTGAGCGACGACAGCCCTGCGGTGCGATTTGCGGCATGCGTCGCGCTGGGACGGCTTACGCACCTTCCCGCGAAGAGCGCCGTCCGGCAGCGGCTCAGCGACGAGAACCACAGCGTCCGCGCGGCGGCGATCTTCGCGTTGCATCGGATGGGCGAGTATTCGCATTCCGGTCGGCTGGCCGAGATGCTGCTGTACCACAAGAGTCGCGAGGTCCGGCGGAACGCGGCCATGCTCTTCGGGCTGCTGGGCGAGCCGAAGGCGATTAAGCTTCTCACGCGAGCGCAAGAGGATAGCGATCCCCTGGTCGTATGGCAGGCGCTGGAATCGCGGATGCTGTTGAATGACCCCAAGGCCCTGGGTCGCGTCGCCTCGCAGGTCAACAGCGGGCGGGCGGACATCCGGGTGTTGGCGATGCTGGCCGCCGGACGCAGCGGAAACCCCAAGTGCGCGGAAGTCCTCCGCTACCGTCTGAATCGAGAGGACGACCACATCGAGGCGCGGCTTGCGGCGGCGCGGGGCTTAGGGCTGTTGGGGCAAACGGACGGGATGGAATTGGCGAAGAAGTCGCTGACGTTCGACAGTCCGGACCCGGACCCGCGCGCGGGGCGGCCGGAGGATCAGATCATGCGGGTTCGGTCGATGGCGGCTTTGGCCTTGGGTACGATGCGGGCGAAGTCGGCCCTGCGCGATCTGAAACGCTTGATGAACGAATCGCAGGACGCCCGGATCCAAGTGGCCGCCGCCCGCGCGATCCTGATGATCGTCAAGCCCCCAAGCACCGAGGGAGAGCGAAAGGTCGCCTGAGGACGTTGGGGGCCTCACCGTGTCTGACGGCCGGCAGCGGGGCGCGACGGAGCCCCGTCCCTCGCGTTGCCGACGGAGTGACTCGATGCGTTGGCTTTCGTTTGCCGTTCTGGCATGGGTCGCGATCGTCTTGCAGACGACGCTCGTTCCGCGCCTGCCGTTCGGCAACATCCGTCCCGATCTACTGTACATTATCGCCGTACACTACTCGCTGCACGCCGTGAGCCCGGACGCGATGATCGCCGCGTGGCTTCTGGGTTTCACGATGGACATCTGCGGGCCGGGGACGATCGGTGTCTTCGCGTTCAGCTACGGCCTGACGAGCCTGATCATCGTTCGGCTGCGGGATTCGATGTTCCGCGATCATCCCCTCACGTGGACCCTGGTGACGCTGGTCAGTTCGTGGCTGGTGTACTTGATCGTGGGGGTTCACTTCCTCCTGACGCACCCGACCGCACAGCGCGGCATCGCGGATGTCCTGACCCACTCGATCCTCACGGCGGCGATCACGGCGTTCTTCGCCCCCTACATCCAGGGCTTCTTCGGCCGAATTCGTACGGTCCTTGGGCTGATGCCCGCCCACCGGCTTCGCATGCACCGGATGATTTGACCGATGTTCGAACGACGGCTCAAAGCGTTTCTCGCCATCTTCATCGGGATCGGGCTGATTGTTGGCGCGCGGCTCGTCCACCTCCAGGTGGTCAAGGCCCACGATTACCTCGAAGACGCCAACGACGTCCTCTCGAAACCGCCCCGGTACATCCCGGCCGTTCGCGGCCGCATCCTCGACCGCTACAGCCGCGTCTTGGCCTGCGACGAGCCCAGTTGGGACCTTTGCATGGACTACCGCGCGCTGAGCAAGAACGAGTCGTACATTCGCTGGAAGGGTCGCCAATGGCGGAAGCGCGGTCTGCTGCCCGAGGTCCCGAACCTCTCGGAGGAGGATCGCCGGCGTCACGATCAAGATCTGATCGCCAAGAAGATCGAAGAGGGCTACCTCCTCGCCGCGGAGCTGACGGGAGTATCGCTCACGGAGCTGTTCGAGCAGCGCGACTACATCCTCAAACGGGTCCAGGCCGTGGAGCGCGCCCTGCTCCAGCATTATGGCTACTTCGTTCCTCCGCGCGAGGCCCGCATGATGCATCCACTGGTACGGTCACTCGATGACCAGACGGCTGTCCAAGCGCGGCTGGCCGTGGCCGATCTCGATTGGATGACGGTTCGACCGAGCACGCAGCGTGTGTACTACGATGCGGTTCCCTTGGCGCACGTGCTTGGACGAACCGGGCAGGTGACCGCAGAGGCGTGCGAGAACGACCCATTCACGGACGACGAGCTTCGGCGGTACCTGCCCGGGGAGACCTTTGGCGTCGCGGGTGTGGAGCGGCTCTGCGAGGGGATGCTTCGTGGGCGCCGGGGCAAGGTCGAGACGACGCGAGACAACGTGGAAATCGAGCACATCGATCCGAGGGACGGCCTGGACGTCGCCCTGACCATCGACGCCGAGCTGCAGGCGCGCGTGTACGAGCTGGTCGAGGAGGCCGTCAAGGACCACAAGCCCTGCACGGGCGGCGCGGCCGTCGTGCTGCACGTCCCGACGCGAGAGGTCTTCGCCCTCGTGAGCTATCCGGCGTTCAACCCCAATACGTATCGCGACGACTTTCAGAAGCTCATCGACGATACCCTCCATCGGCCGACGCTCTTTCGCGCCGTCGCGGGTGTGTACGCTCCCGGGTCGGTGGCCAAGGCCCCGACGCTCGCGATCGGCCTGACGCTCGGCCTGATCACCCCGGAGACGCGGCTGGATTGCCACGGCTATCTGCACAATCCCCATGGCCACTTCAAATGCTGGATCTACAACAAGTATGGCACGAGCCACAACCAGGCGGGGTTTCCCCACGGGCTGTGCGCGGAGGAAGCCCTTCAGGTGAGCTGCAACTGCTACTTCTATCAGCTGGGCGAGAGGATCAAGGGTGATCGCCTGTGTCAGTGGTTTCGCCAATTCTGGGTCGGACCGCCCGCCCCGCCCGGGACGGTCGCCGGCACCGGGCTCATCGAAGAGCGAGACGGGATCCTCCCCACGGCCGCGTGGCTCTGGGAGCATCAGCGTCGGCCGATGCGGGTGGGCGACTCGCGAAACTTCGCCATCGGCCAGGGCGAGGTGGGGATGACGCCGCTGCAGGTCGCCAACCTCATGGCGACGATCGCGTCCGGCACATTCCGCTGGCCGACCGTCGTTGCCAACGACATGCGGGAGCGCCCGACGTGGGATCTCGGCATCAAGCCGTCGCATTGGCAGGCCGTGCGGAACGGCCTCTATCGCGTCGTGAATCGCAAGAGGACGGCGACGAGTCCTGGCGGAACGGCCTACAAATACGCCCACATGGACGAGATCACCGTCGCCGGCAAGACGGGCAGCGCGCAATGCTCGCGGATCGTCCTCGATAAGCGTTATGTGGTGGAATATCCCGACGGGCGACGCGAGAAGATCATCGCCAAGAATCGAGCGCGGGTCGAAGAGCAGATCGCGGACCACCCGGGCGCCAAGGTCATCGGTTCCCGGGCGAATCGCCTCTGGCCGCCGAAGGGCCAATCGTCGACGCATGCGTGGTTTGCGTGTTACGTTCCCGGTGGTCCCGGGCAGACTCCGGAGTTTGCCATCGCCGTGCTTGTGGAATTCGGAGAGAGCGGGGGGCGGGCGGCCGCCCCCGTGGCCAAGAAGATCATCCATGCCTTGATGGATTCACCGCAGGGGTACCTGTCGCCCTCTCAGGCCCCGCCGCCCATGTAAGCTGTTCGCAACACTGTCTGAACAGATGAGCAGCCTGGCCTTCCGTGGCTCAGCCGCCCTCGGATGGGGGCTTTTAGCGGTTCACGGCCGGGCTTGCCACGGCGAAGCGTAGCGAAGCCTGGAGGCGGCCGCGCCACACCGTTCGATCTTCGTTGCGCGCAGCTCCCGCCTCGCTGCCGCAGTCAGCGAGGACGCCTTCCGCCCCTGGCGGATTGCCAAGAGGTTCGTCCTTGGGCCCAATGGGGGTTGCTCGGACCTCGCGTTAGCGTTGGGCACCACATCGGATGTGCGGTCTACCACCTTCCGTCTTTCGGGTCGGCCTGATTGGCCGCAGCGGGTGTCTTCCCTTCCATCACGTCGAAGACCTTCTGACGATCCTCTTGCCTTTGCCGGGCCTGGGCCGTGTCGATCTGGGGCCAGCGCTCGCCCTCGAGCTTGCGGATGGGATCCCCCTGCTTCGCGCGTCTCCAGAGGTGGTACGGGACCTCGATCTCGCGTTCCTGCCCGTCGCTGCATTCGATCCGCCACGAGTAGTCCCACCTGCGGTGACCGCGGCTGTGGCGACGCCCGAAGCTCAGCCAGTTCCAATCTTTGACCTTCTCCAGGATGGTGCCGTCATATGCCTGGCGTTTGGCGAGCGTCGGCTTGATGCCGAACTCCCAGCCCAACACCCCCGCCACCACGACGACGGCCAATCCCGCCTTGGCCGGCCGACCGCTCAAGATCTCTCCTACCTGCATCGCACCCTCCGCACGCCTTCCGCCGCGGGCGATTTGCCGGTATCCAGGTCCCGTGAAACCCTATCGTACCGGCATGACCGCGGCGGTGACAGACGTGACGGGGTTACCGGCGGGACCTGGGTCGTCCGTCCTCGTCGACCTGGTTGAGGAGCCGCTTACCTTGAACCGGATCCACGTGGTTGCGATAATGGTTCGATTCGATGCGCGGACGATGCGACGGAATGCACTGGCCCTCTGCGGATTCAATCCGGTTGCTGATTCTCGATGTGGACGGCGTCTTAACGGACGGACGGCTGACCATGCCCGAGACCACCGGACCGATAAAGGAATTCCACGTGCTCGACGGCGGTGGATTGCGGATCTGGCGTGATTCGGGGCGGAAGACGGCGATTCTGACCGCCCGGAACAGTCCGGTGGTCGCTCGTCGCGCGGAGGAGCTGCGGATCGATCAGCTGGAGCAGGGCTTCGACGACAAGCTCGCGGGGTATGAGGTTATCCGTGAGCGGCTGCGTGTCGACGAGGGGGCCGTCGCCTACGTCGGTGACGACTTTCTGGATCTGGCCCCGATGCGTCGATGCGGCTTTCCGGTAGCCGTCGCGAACGCCTCGGCGGAGGTCAAACGGGCCGCGCGGTATGTGACGGGCCGACCGGGTGGCGGCGGTGCGGTTCGAGAGGTCGTGCAGTATTTGCTGGGCCTGACGGGCGAGTGGTCCGACCTGCTGGGTCACTATGACGCGACGGCGCGACGCGCCGGCACAGAGGGTGCGTAATGCTTCGAACGCTCGTGCTCATCGTGGCTTCGTTGGGGCTGATTCTCGTGGGCTTCGCCGCCTACACCTACCAGGAGGGCGGCATCGAGCTGGTGCGACAGGCCGAGGTCAAGGCCAGCACGTCTCAGCCCTTGCCCCCTTTCGACGACGCGGGCCTGACCGTGCAATACGGCAAGGTCCGCAAGGGGGACAAGCCGTACGTCGTCGTGTACGACAGCAACGGCGACCCGAAGTACCAGTTCCGATCCGACCGGTGGGAGCCCGTGCGGGAGGACAACTTCCGGTTGGTCAACCCGGAGATCTGCGTCTTCATGCCGGGCGGGCAGATGACGCGCGTCCGTGCGGACAACGGCAGCATCTTC
>CAZKCX010000030.1:0-5223 GCA_964550865.1 uncultured Planctomycetales bacterium | reverse complement strand
TTCGTGGAACGATCACGCGGCAACAACGTCAATCCCCGCCGCGGCGTTCTCCACGGCAATGTGATGATCCTCATCGATCGCACGGACAAGGCCTGGCGGAAGGCGAATCCTGAGCTGGCCGAGCCGGAGGAGCACCCCGAGCGGGTCGTGAAGATCTGGCTCGATGAGCTGAAGTTCGACCTCGATCAGTCGCGTATCGAGAGCAAGGGCAGCCTGCGGGTGCAAGCCGCGGAGGCCGAGATCGAAGGCGAGGGCCTCACCCTGGCCTGGAACGAGCGCGACAATCGCGTCGAGGAGCTGATCATCGAGAAGGGCCACTTCATGGAGCTCCGCCGTGGCGGGGGCATGGTCTCGTTCGACATGCCCGGTCGCGAACGCGAGTCGACCCAGGCGGCCGAGACGGTGGAGCAGGAGCCGGTCAAGCCGAAACGCACGATGACGGAGACCCTGGCGATGGTCGCCGCGGGCGTTTCCGTGCCGGAGCAAGGGCGCGAGCCGTCGGAATTCGTCCGCCGGGCCGTGGCAACGGGCGCGTCGGCCAATCAGGCCGTCTCGATCGATGATGTCTTCCCGAAGAAGACCGTCAGTACGGGCGTGCCGAAGCGGAGCGGGGAGTTCACGGACAAGCCCGCGCGCCCCCGGCGGAAAATCAGCCTGTTCGGGAAGGACACCGGCGCTCCCATCCGGCCGAAGAAGGGGCAGATCGACACCTACCTGGCCGTATTCGAGAAGGACGTCGTCGTGGAGCAGCGGCGAGGCTTGAAGATGCTCGGGCGGCTGAGCGGCGTGGAGCGCCTGGCGCTCGTCTTCGACGTGGGTGACCAGCAACGACGCTCATTGCGGTCGGATCAGGCGACGTCGAGGCCGGCGGAAGCCGAAGCAGAAGAGGCAAAGGCCAAGGGCGCCGCGCAGAAGTCCGCCGCTACGGTGAACGCGCGGGCCTCGACCAGTCAACCGACGACGACCGCCAAGGCGGAAGAGGAGACCCGGCTCCGGCTGAGCTGGAACGGTCGACTTGTCCTTCGCCCCGTCCAGCCGGAGGGCAAGCCCACGGGCAAGCAGTTCGATGCCTGGGCGATCGGCGAGGAGGTCCGCATCGAGGACAAGCAGGGCCAGGTCGTGTGCGAACGGCTCATCTTCAGCAATGAGACGGAGCAGGCCTGGCTATATGGATCATCGAAAAGTCCCGTCCGCATGTGGTCCGGCAAGACGAGACGACTGCAGGGCGAGAAGATCTACATCGATCGCAAGACGGGCATCGCCCTCTTCGACGGCCCCGGACACATGGCAGACACGCGGAAGGCGTTGGCGGCCGTTTCGGTTCCCGGCGAGGGGGAAGAGGCGGTGGAAGGGGCCGCCGACGACCAGGAGCGCGTGGAGCTGAACTGGTCCAAGGGGTGCCAGCTCGAGTTCGGTTTGGCGAAGGTCACGTACACCGACCCCGCCACGGGCCGTGAGATCGTCAAGGCCCGCGAGCACGTCAAGCAGGCCTCCTTCCGCGGCGATGTGACCATGCGCCAAGGCGATCAGGTCATTCGCGCCGACGACGTCGTGCTGAAGCTGGGTCCCCCGACGGACCGGAAGGCGTTTGTCGGGCCGATCCTGAGCGTTCGCGCCACCGGCGGCATCTCGCTGGACCAACAGGACAACAAGATCAAGGCCGACAAGCTGAGCGTCACCATGACCGTCGACGAGCACGGCCGGAACCTGCCGGAGTCCGCGTCGGCGTATGGAAACGTTCTGGCCAAGCAGGGCGACCGACACATTCGGGCCCGGGACCTGCTCTCGGTCGTGATCGGCGAGCCGCGAGCGGGCGCGACGACACAGGCGTCCCCAGGGAGCGTCACCGAGCGGCTCACACCGGAGAGCCTCGCCAAGATCAAGGAGCAGGCCCTGCTGCTCGGCGTCATGCCGAGAGATATCGATGCGCTCTTGGCCCGAAAGGACCTCAGCGTCGCGGTGGTCCGCTCGTTTGCGGCCTCCAAGGGGGTGCCGGAGAACTACGTCAATCGACTCGTGAAGCTGCTCCGTCCGCCGAAGCCGAAATCCGAGCTGGCCATCGTCGAGATGCACGCGTTCGGGGATGTCGTGGCCGTCGACGAGGACCAGAAGATGGACGTCCAGGCGGAAGAGCTGCATTGCACCATACCCGACGGCAAGATGATCGATCGCGCAACCGTCGTCGCCAAGCCGGGCCAGCAGTCGCGTGTGATGCTGTCCGACTACGTCATCCACGGCCACCGTATTGAGGTGGACCTGCCGAAGCACTTCGCCGAGGTGCCCGATAAGGGATGGTTGCGCTTCGTCTCTCGACAGGGGCTGGACGGTCGCAAGGTCGAGAATCCGGTGCCCATCAAGGTGCAGTGGTCGAAGGAGATGCGGCTGGAGGGCCAACGCAACGTAGGGTGGTTCATCGGCGACGTGGTCGCGGAAAGCCAGAACAAGGAGAGCGACTACAGCCGACTGGAATGCGATCGGCTCCGCATCGACTTCGTCGATCTGCCGCCCATGCTCGCGCAGAAGGCAAAGAAGAAGAAGCCACAGGCCAAGAGCAAGCTTCAGCTCTTGGAGGAACTGATCTTCCATCGCGGCAAGTCGGAACGCGAATCCGAGAGCCCACAGAACCAACTGGCCCAACGATTCGACAAGAAGCCCGTCCGCGTGTTGGCCGAAGGGAATGTCGTCGTGCTTTCGAGTCGCGTCGACAGGGACAATCCGAAGATGCTCTTGAGCCGGATGCGGATGGCGGGGCCCAAGCTTACGGTCGACCTGCGGACCGAACAGCTCGACATCACCGGCGCGGGATCGCTCTTGATCGAGGACTACCGTTTGCCGCAGGCGGCCCAGAAGAATTTGGCCGCGATCCGGAAGCGTCCCAGTCGGCCGAAGGACCCCCTGATGGGAGATCTCTCCGGTCGCGGGCCGAGCCAGACCGTCTTCACCTGGGCCAACAGCATGACCTACTTCCTCGAGAACAACCTGGCCGTGCTCGACCGGTCCGTCAGCATGATCCATCTGGAGGGACGATCCATGGTGCTGGGCGAGGACCTGGCGCAGGCGATGGACGTCGATATCGCCAAGCTCCCGATGAATCAACGCAAGAGTGCGCTCACCTGCGAGAACCTGACGGTCGAGTTCCTGCGAACCCAAAGCAGCGGAAGGCGAGATCGGTCTCCCTTGGATGCCGCGGGCTCGGCCGAGCTGAAACGCCTCATCGCCACGGGCAACATCTACTTGGAGGATGGGGGCCGATCCCTCGTCGGGGAGGAGCTGACGTACTTCCGCGACCGGAATGTGATCACCGTCCGAGGGACGTCCGGCAATCACGCACGGATCTTCATGGAGGAAGGCGGTCGCGTGATGCGGGAAGTGGGCCCCTTGATCCGCTGGAACCGCAGTACGGGCGAGATCTACATTCCCCAAGCGCGGGCCGAGAGTGTCAGCCAGTAGGTCCCTCGAAGGGCAAACCTGCAGGGCGAGGTTTTCCGACGCTACGCATTTGCCTTTTCCCGACGACCTGCGAATAATGCCATAGAGAGGTAGGCGTCGCGTTCTGTCTTCACATCTGCTTGCGATGCCCTGCATTCTCTCGCGGTTCATCGTTGCCCATGGAGTGGGCGAGCCCTGACGTACGCCATTGCCCGACATCAACCGTAACCGAGCAGCAGGTTTGCCTCCGAACAGCATCCGAATCGGGTTCGCTCACTGTATGCACCGAGCGAACCGAAGGACCGGGGTCAACCGGCTTCAGGCCGCGGATCGCGCGCCGATATCGACGGTCTGCGTGGGGATGGGTTTGAAGCCCGGGGCACGCGCGGCGCGGGACGGCGACCCTGTGAGCGGCGCGTCCCGCGTTGCCCGCTCCGGCGTTGCGACCGTGGAACGAGGTCTGTGGAGGTCGTCGAGTTCGCGTGACGCGTCGTGCGCGTACGTGTCTCGGCCGCAAAGGAAGTGAATACGGTCGGCGATCACCGCTCGGTGTTTTCCGGCGGAGGAAGAAGGAGGGAGCATCGCTGATCGGTTTACGTGTGCCCGTGGCGGCGTCCGGAGGGGGCGTCGCCACGGCATCTTTTGGTTGAGATCCCCATGAGCGGACGAGCGTATATCGTCCGTGTGACGGTGAGGCTACGCACCTTCCTCGGCATGCTCCCGTTCCCACACCTCCGTCTGCCCCGTGAAGTAGCGGACGCGCGTCTTCTTGAACTCCCGCGTGGACCAGAGCGGCATGGGATGTTCGGTGCACGTATCGGCGCTGATCGCCTCCACGACGGAGAGGCAATCCTCGCGACTCTGGCCGTGGATCATCGTGTAGATGTTGTACGGCCAATCGTCGTACGCCGGACGAAGATAGCAGTGGCTGACCGCATCGTACTCGGCCATGCGTGAGCCGATGGCTTCGACATCCCCCTCGGGCACGTTCCAACACACCATGCAGTTGGCGACGAACCCCGCCTCACGATGGCGTAGCACGGCGGCATAGCGCCGCATCTGCCGCCGCTCGATGAGTCGTCGCGCAGCGGCCAATAGCGTATCCACGGAGCACCCCCCCTCCTCGGCGAGCCGATCAAACGGCCGCGGCTCGATGACGATGTCGGTCTGGAGCGCTCGGATCAGCGGCAGATCGGCCTCGTCTAGCGCATGGTTCTGCGCGATCGATCGGTCGGCGGCCGTGTAGCTGGTGGAGGCTGCCACGCCGCCGGTCCCCGTGGATTCGCGCTGACCGACGATGTCGAGCACGACACCGATCTTGAACAATCGCAGCGTAGGGAACTTCCGCGTCCGGATCGCCGCCGAGAGCTCGCTGAGCCTTTCGATGGTTCGATCCAGGCCCAGTGCGCTGGTGGGCGGCACCGCGAGGGTGTACCACAAGTTGTACCGGCTGTCGCGCTCGTAGCAGTGGGAGACGCCGGGGTGCTCACAAACGACACGGGCGGCGTCTTCCAGGCGGTCGGGATCGTATTGTCCTGCAACGAGCGTCGAGGCGTACCCGAGCGTGGTGCTGTCGAAGATCGCGGAGATCTGGCGGATGGGCCCGCGGTTTTCCTTCAGGCGAGCGATTCGTCGGACGACCTCATCCTCGCCGATGCCGACGCGCCGCCCGAGCTCGGCAAACGGCCTCGGTTCGAGGGGAAACTCGACCTGCACGATGTCGAGGAGCTTGCGATCGATTGCGTCTTCGATAGGCTGCATCTCTCGGAGCCTCGCAAATTGACCCGTCCGGCA
>CAZKCX010000029.1:12446-20462 GCA_964550865.1 uncultured Planctomycetales bacterium | reverse complement strand
CGTGCGCATGGCTGCAATCCTCGATGACGGCCACGCCCGTATCGCGGCTGATCTCCATCAGCGCGTCCATATCGCAAACGCTTCCCCAGAGGTGTACGGGTACGATCGCTCGGGTCCTCGGTGTGATCCGGCGACGGACGTCCTCGGGGTCGAGCATCAGGGTCTCGGGGTCGCTCTCGGCGAAGACCGGTGTCGCATGCAGGAAGGGGACGGGGCTGATCGTGCAGATCCACGTGTACGTCGGGCAGATGACCTCGTCACCGGGGCCGACATGCAGCGCGAAGAAGGCGCTGTAGAGCGCTGCCGTGCCGTTCATGGTCGTCACAGCGAACTTGCAGCCGGTCAGCTCGCGCCAGGCCGCCTCGAGATCGCGGACGACCTCCGTGCCGCCGGAGAGTTCGTTGCGGAGGGTCATCTCGTATGTGATGCGGGCCTCCTCCTCGCCGATCTGCTGCCAGCGGTCGAGCTCGGGGAACTCGCTCTTGCCGCTCTGGACGAAGATGGGGGCCGCCACGTTGTCGGTCGCCTGTCGGTGGTCGGGCACGGGATCCTCCCCTTGGTTGCCGCCAACACGTCTTGGGAACGCTGCGTTACGCCGCGAAGACTCGTATCCTAATCGCTTGTCGGCGAGCGAACCAGCCGGCGCCGACGCCGCAGTCTTTACATTGGTTTACAAAACGGCCGGTAGGCCTTGCCGCCGGTTGCGGAAGTCGCTATAGTTCGTAGCTACCTGTGGGTTCGCATTTTGGCCTTGCCATAGAGGTCGCAAGCGGCTACATAGTGTGGTTTACACCGTACAGGAGGAGCGCGCCCCGGCGGGGACGCACACGAGATGAAGTTTCTTTTGATCGACCGCATCCTCGAATTGGATCCGCCGCGGCGTATCGTAAGCTCCAAAGCCTTGTCGCTGGCCGAGGAATACTTGGCCGACCACTTCCCGACGTACCCGGTGATGCCGGGGGTGTTGATGGTCGAGGCGGCGGTGCAGTCCGCCGCGTGGCTGGTCCGCGTGAGCCTGGGCTTCACGAAGAGCCTCGTCCTGCTCAGTGAGTTGAAGAACGTGACGTACAAGAGTTTCGTGGCTCCCGGGCACACCCTCCAGCTGGAGGTGGTGGCACGGGGCATCGAAGAGGCAGGCAGTGAATTTGATTGCCGCGGCGTGTCGGACGGCCGGGACATGGTCAAGGCCCGGCTGAAGTTGCGGCATCTGAACCTAGCGGACAAGAATCCGCTGCTGGCGGATGTGGACGCCAGGCTGATCGATGAGGCGCGCAAGCAGTTCGAATTGCTGGGCGGAACGAAACGGACCGAAGCCGCTGTCAACGGGTAACGGCATGTCCTTCGATCAACGGCCTGGGGCCGATGTCGAAGAACACGGGTAAGAGCAGGAGGACGATCGAGATGGCGATGACCCGCCAAGAGATTCTAGAGAACGTCAAGGAAACACTGGTGGACGCCCTCGGTGTGGACGAAGACGAGGTCACGGAAGACGCGACACTGACGAGCGATCTGGGTGCCGAGAGCATCGACTTCCTCGATATCGTGTTTCGCCTCGAGAAGACCTTCGACATCAAGATCCCACGGGGGGAGCTGTTCCCCGAAGACATCCTGAACAACCCAGACTACGTTGCCAATGGGAAAATGACCGAAGAGGGACTGGCCAAGCTGAAGTCGTCCATGCCGCATGCCGACTTCTCCGAGTTTGAGGCCGACCCCGACGTCAATAAGATGCCCGAGCTGTTCACCGTTCGGACCATCATCAACTACATCGAGAACAAACTCGCAGCGTAGGCCCCCTCGTGCGAGCCAGACCTGATCGGGTTTCACGGGCGCCCGCGCCGGAGGCCGGCGCAGGCGGGTGGGTGGCTATCGCGCCGTCCGGGGTAGGAACGAGCGATGCGTTGGATCTGGATCGATAAATTCGTCGAGTTCGAGACGTGCCGCCGTGCGGTCGCCGTCAAAAACGTCACCTTGGCCGAGGAGCATCTGCACGACCACTTCCCCGGCTATCCCATCATGCCCCCGAGCCTGATCACCGAGGGCATGGCCCAGACCGCGGGCATCCTGGTGGGCGAGGCACACGACTTCGACGAGAAGGTGATTCTGGCCAAGATCCGTCGCGCGGTCTTCCACGACTACGCCGTGCCCGGCGACCAGCTCCGGTACGAGGCCACCATCGATTCGGCCGATGAGCCGGAGCCCGTGCCTCTCGCCGGGTGCGCCACGACCGGCTTGGTCTACAAGAACGACGGAACCGAGCCGATGGCCGAGATCGCCATCATGTTCTCGCATATTGACCGCAATATGTCGGGGCTGGACTTCCCGGAGGAGAACTTCGTCTTCACGCCCGAGTTCAAGTCGCTCATTCGCGCGTACCAGGCCACCGGGGGAGAGAGTGGGCCCAAGATCGCAGACGGATAACCCATGAAAGACCGACGCGTTGTCATCACCGGATTGGGGGCTATTTGCCCGTTGGGTATGGGCGTACGCCCCATCTATGAGGCCCTCTTGGAAGGGCGGAATGGCATCCACCGCATCGAGGCGTTCGACCCGTCCGGATTCGACTCCCAAGTCGGCGGAGAGGTCGGCAAGCTCAAGATGGGCGACTATGTGCCCAAGAGCCACCGCAAGTCCACCAAGGTGATGGCGCGAGACATCGAGCTCGCCGTGGTCGCCGCCTACGAAGCCGTCAAGGACGCCAACCTCCGGACGAAGTGCTTCGCCGAGCGGGGCGAACTGGAAGAGGCCGACCCCGTGGATCCCACGCGTTTCGGAGCGAACATCGGCGCCGGCCTGATCTGTGCCGATCTCCATGAACTCGCCGGCGCGCTGGCGACCGCCGCCGACGACGACGGCACGTTCGATATCCGCAAGTGGGGCAGCGACGGCATGGCCAACCTTACGCCTCTCTGGTTGCTCAAGTTCCTGCCGAACATGTTGGCCTGCCACGTGACCATCGTGCACGACGCGCAAGGTGCCAGCAACACGATCACGTGTGGCGAGGCCAGCAGCCAGTTGGCCATCGGCGAGGCCTTTCGCACGATCACGAGCGATACGGCCGACATCTGCATCTGCGGCGGGGCCGAAAGCAAGCTGAACCCCATGGGCTTGATGCGTCAGAGTTTGCTGAAGCGCCTCGCGGCCGATCACAACGATTCGCCCGCCAAAGCGTGCAGGCCTTTCGACGTGGATCGGAGCGGCACGGTCATCAGCGAGGGCGGGGGGCTCATCATCCTCGAGGAGCGGAATCACGCCCGGCAGCGCGGCGCGAGAATCTACGGCGAGTTGATCGGCTTCGGCGCCGGCGCGAACACCACCGGATGGGTCCGTCCGGACGAATCGGGCGCGGCCGTCGCCGTGGCCGTACGGAAGGCCCTCGCCGACGCCGACGTCGAGGCACGGGACATCGACCTGGTCGTGACCTTCGGCACGGGGATTCCGTTGCAGGACCTGGCCGAGGCGCGGGGGCTCCATGCGGCGTTGGGCGATCATGCAAAGCAGGTCCCGTGCGTCGCGTGGAAGGGGCCCATGGGCAACAACGGGGCGGGCAGCGGCGCGATTGATTTCGCGGTCGGGGTCTTGGCGTCGGCGGAAGGCAAGATCCCGCCCTCGCAGAACGTCGATCAGGTCGATCCGGAGTGTCAGCTCAACCTGATCCGCGGAGACAAACCCGAAGACCTGAAGCCCAAGACGGTCCTTGCCGTCTCCTACGCCCTCAGCGGGGGGCAGACGGCCGCACTCGTCTTCCGCTCCGCAGAGGACGGTGAGTAGTTCGCCGAGAAGGCGACCGACGTATAGCCCGATTCGGGCGGAGGTTTGCAGGATGGCGCGACGCGTAGTGGTGACGGGTATCGGCTGGATTACACCGCTCGGCCATGACATCGAGTCGGTCTGGCAGAAGCTCCTCGCCGGCGAGAGCGGCCTGGCCGCGACGACGATCTTTGACGCAACCACGTTTCCCTCGACCTTCTCCGGGGAGGTCAAGGACTTCGAGTTGGAGGAGTTCCTCGGGGCGGACTACGCCGAGCACGCGGACGCGAGCCGCAACACCACATTCGCCCTTGCCGCGGCCCGCCTGGCCTACGACGATTCCGGGATCGCACAGGACAACGGCTTCGACCGCACCCGGATCGGCGTGTATCTCGGTGGGGGCGAGGGGCCGATGGACTTCGACAACTTCACCGAAGCGGCCGTCCAGGGCATGCTGGCGGGTGATCGGAAAGACCTCGACACCGTGCGGTGGGCCCAGGTGGCCTATGAGTGCTTGAGCTCGGTGCGGGAGCTGGAGCAGGATCCGAACATGGCCGCCGCCCACATCGCCAAACTGTTCCAGGCGGCCGGTCCGAACTTCAACACGCTGACGGCGTGTGCGGCCAGCACGCAGGCGATCGGGGAGGCCACCACCATCATCCGGCGCGGGGATGCCGACGCCATGATCTCCGGCGGTGAGCACAGCATGATCCATCCCTTCGGCGTGACCGGGTTCAACCGCCTGACGGCCTTGTCGACCCGAAACGACACGCCCGAGACCGCGAGTCGCCCCTTCGACCGCACGCGGGACGGGTTCGTCCTCGGTGAGGGGTCGGGGATGGTCATCCTCGAGGAGTACGAACGGGCCAAGGCCCGCGGGGCGAGGATCTACGGCGAAATCGCCGGCTATGGCTCCACCGCCGACGCCTTCCGCATCACGGATATTCATGAAGAAGGACGCGGCGGCATCGCCGCCATGCGAATGGCCTTGGAGGATGCCGGCGTCGCGCCGAGCGAAATCGACTACATCAGCGCCCACGGCACGGGCACGCAGGAAAACGACAAGATCGAAACGCTCGCCATCCGCAGGCTCTTCGGCGAGCTGGCCCCCAAGATTCCCGTCAGCAGCATCAAGAGCATGATGGGTCACCTGATCGCCGCCGCCGGGGCCGTCGAGCTGATCACGTGCCTGTTGGCCATACGTGACCGGAAGATCCCGCCGACCACGAACTACTCGGCGCCGGACCCCAACTGCGATCTCGACTACGTGGCGAACGAGGCCCGCGACGTGGACGTCAAGACGGTCTTGAGCAATTCCTTCGGCTTCGGCGGACAGAACGACACGCTCATCATCCGCGAGCTGCGGGACTAAGCTGCTTTCAGGGAAGATGTACTTCAAGCAACGAGGCGGAACGCCCTATCGCTCGACCGCCACGACCTCCGGCACCGTCAGGAACGCCAACCAACGCCCGACCACCGGCCTGCGCCAAATCTCCTGCACCGCCTGTGTGTAGATCTCGATCTGCGGCCGATAGAGCGCCACCCGCTCGGCGAGCTTGTCGCGCCCGATACTGTCCGTCTTGAAGTCGATGACCTCCGCACCATCGTCGGTCAGCAGCAAGCAGTCGATCATCCCCCGGGCGAGCACGATGTCCTCCGGACCCGCCTGCGTCGTGATGCCGGGCACGACCTGCTCGGGCGGGATCGCCAGCACGAAGGGGGCTTCCCGCAGGACGGATTCGGCCATGCCCCGTAGACGCGCTCCGAGGTCCGTCGTGAAGAGCCACGCGACCGGCTCCAGCGCGATCGCTTGCCGCTCGGCGAGGGTCAGCAGTCTCCGGGCAACCATCTCGTCGACCTGTGCGGCGATGTCGTCGACGTCGCAGGGCCTGCGCAGATCCAGGTGCTGAAGCACGAGATGCGTCAGCGTGCCCAGCTCCGCCGCGGAGAGGGAGGCCTGGGATGGGTCCCGCTCGCGGGCGAAGCGCGGTACGTCGATATCGACGGCCGGCGGCGCCAGGGGGCGTCGTCGCTCGTCCGCTTCCGCATCCACGGTCAGGCGGCGCTTCAGCTCGCTCGCCGCGACCACGGCGGGGACCGTCGTGGCGCCGGCATGCGGATACGACCAGCGAAGGCGCCGGAACACCGCGCGCACGGCCGGGCTGTCTTCGTCCGCGTCCGGGGGCGGCTCCAGATTGGCGAACCGCGCCAAGGACGCCTCGAGCCGTCGCGCCGTCTGCTCGGGTGACGTCCATGAGGCGATCGCCCTTTGATCGTGGCACCGGACGGTGAAGAGCGGCGGGGTGTCCGCATCGGCGTCAGGCGGCGAATCGAAGCGAACCGTACCGGGGGGTAGGGCGGTCAGGGCGGCCAGAAGCCAGTCGAGGTGGGACCGCGCGAGCGCGATATCGCTCGGCAGCAACTCGCCGCCGAGGATGCGACCGCGCGCGCGTTGCTGCTCGATGCGATCCAGCGACGCCGTCGCCACGCAGACCAGGTGCTCGCGGGCCCGCGTCATGGCCACATAGAGAATCCGCATCTCCTCCGCACGGATCTGCCGGCGGATCTCCTCGGCGACCGCCAGGCTGGTCAGGGTCGGGTAGCGGATGCCGCGCTCCAGATCCACGACAGGCAGTCCGATGTGGCCCCGCCGTTCGTAGAGCATCGAGCCGCTCGCGTCGGAGAAGTTGAACGGCTTGGCCAGATCGGGCAGCACGACGACCGGGAACTCGAGTCCCTTGCTGCGGTGGATGCTCATGATCCGCACGACGTCTTCGGCTTCGCTGACGGCGGGGGCCGGGCCGAGATCGCCGCCTTCGCGCTCGAGGTCTTCGATGAAGCGGAGGAAGCGGTGGAGACCCTGGCGGACGAAACCGCCGAACTGGCGCGCCCGTTCGTGCAGGCGAATGAGATTGGCGCGGCGCTGGATCCCGTTTCGCAGGCCCCCGACGTACGCCAGGTACCCGGTCTCGACGAGGATCCGCCAGAGAACGTCGTGCAACGGCTCACGCCGAAGCCGACCGCGCCAGTGTTCCACGTCGGCGAGGAAGCGGCGGAGCCGACCGCGGAGGGATTCGTCGGGTCCGTCCTGTGCGTAGCGACGGACGGCCCGGTGGAAGGGGGCCGTCCGTGCCTGCTCTCGGATCGCGACAAGCTGCGATTCGGTCAGGCGAGGATGAAGGATCGGACTCCGCAGCACGGCCGCCAGGGGGATGTCCTGATTCGTGTTGTCGATCACGCGCAGCAGGGACAAGACGTCCTGGACCTCGAGGCTGGCGAAGTAGCCGGTGGTCAGGTCGGCGTACACGCCGCTCCCCATGGCGCGAAAGACCCGCTCGTAGTGGTTTGCCTTGTTCTTCGTGGAGCGAAGGAGCACCACGATGTCCCGGAGCCGGATCGGTCGGGTGCGAAGCCGCGGCCCAGTAGGATCGGCGCTCTTCTCGCAGACGGTCATCGGCTCGTGGCCTTCCGCCGCTCCCGTCATCTCCAGGATGCGTTGGGCGACGAGACGGGCCTCGCGCTCGGTGGCCTCCCAGTCCAGGACGGAGTCCGCGTCGACGGACTCGCCCGTCGCGTCGGATTCGGATCCGTCGGTGCCGGCGTCCAATGCCTCCTCGAGCAGGTGCAGCTCCACCGCGGGGCGGGCGAAGACGTTTCCACCGCCGATCGGGTACTTCGCGCCGGGCTCGAGTCGCGCGCGCTTGTCGTAGGGCATGCCGCACGACGCGCGGGTCATGGTCTTCTCGAACACGGCGTTGACGGCCTGGAGCACCTCGGGGCGGCTCCGGAAGTTGTGTTGAAGCCAAACCAGACGGTGGGGCTCCTGCGAAGGGGCGGCTCCAGCGCCCTGCTCGCGCTCGAACGCCTCGGTCCGACGCACGAAGATCTCCGGCTCGGCCAAACGGAAGCGGTAGATGCTCTGCTTCACGTCGCCGACAGCGAAGAGGTTGTCGGCCCGGCCCCGGTCGGTCTCTCGACTGACCAGACGCAGGATCGCCTCCTGTACCGGGTTGACGTCCTGGAACTCGTCGACAAGGACGTGCTCCACCTCGTCCTGCACGACCAGCGCCGTTTCGGAGGGCACAGTGGCCTCCACATCGGCGCGGAGGAGCTCGAGCGCGTAGCGCTCCAGGTCCGTGAAGTCGATGCGGCCCTCGCTCGACTTGGCTTGACGGTAGCGGGCGTCGAACGCTTGGGTCAGCGCGGTGACGGCACGGACGTGATGCCCGGTGCGGTCGAGTCCGTCCGCGATCGCCTCGCGGTAGA
>CAZKCX010000029.1:0-12436 GCA_964550865.1 uncultured Planctomycetales bacterium | reverse complement strand
CAGGAAATCGTTCGCGGACGGGGACTATTCGGAGGCCGCCGAACAGTTCGACCAGCCCGTCCGCGATCGCCTCGCGGTAGAAGACGCCCACGCAGTCTTGAAGGTCTCGCTTCATGCGCTCATGGATCTTGCCCGCGAGCTTCTGGGCGAGCTTGCGTTCGTCCTTGGCGTCGTCGTCGAGGCCCCGCGCGGGCGTCGCGCGGTCGGGTCGGAAACCCTTCAGCTCGCGGAGGATGTCCTCAAACGACGAGTCGTCCGTTTCGGCTTCGACCCGTTTCTGAAAGGAGGCCATCGCTTCGGACGTTCGTGCGAGGATGTCCGCGTAGTCCGCGCCGGCGGGATAGAGCGCGCGAATGACGTCTGCCTCGGCCTTCGCATCCTCTGCGAGCATCTCGAGGCGTTGGGTGACGATCCCGCGCCGGGCGGCGCCGAGCGCGGCGGGCAAAGGCGACTGGGGGGCGAACGGCTCGACGCGTTCCGTGGCCTCGGCCAACCACCGGTCTGGGTTCGGCAGCGAGTTCACGAACCCGTGCAGCTTGAGCACCATCTCGGCGATCCGGTCGTCGTTGCCTCGCCCGTACACGTCGACGAGATCCCGAAAGCCCTCCGCGATCGCAGCGCCGCCCTTGGCGTCATAGAGCTCCGCGAAGAGTGCCTCCAGGGTCTCGCGCCGGAGCAGGTCGGCCTCGTCCGCGTCGAGGAGCTCCACGTTCGGGTCGAGGTCGATCCGGTTGAACCAGCGGCGAATGAGCTGGTAGCAGAAGGCGTGGATGGTCGTAATCGTCGCCGCGTCGAGGAGTACCCGCTGCCTGCGGAGCCAGCCGTCGCGCGGATTGTGCTCCAGCCGTTGCGCGGTCGCGCGCCCGATGCGGGTGCGCATCTCGGCCGCGGCGGCCTCAGTGAACGTGACGACGAGCAGACGGTCCACTTCACATCGCGGCTTCGCCTCGCAGACAAGGTACGCGCAGCGTTCGGCCAGCACGTGCGTCTTGCCGGTGCCGGCCGCGGCGGAGACGAGGAGGCTGCACCCGGTCGTCCGAACGGCCTGCTGCTGCGAGGGCGTCAGTTGCGGGCCTTCAGCCATCGGACACCTCCGATGCGTCGGAGAGCACCTCCTGCAAGACGGTCTTGCGTTGAATCGATTCCAACCGGCGCGGGCGGTGGGTGTCGAACTCGAAGCGGCAAAACGCCGCGTAGGGGCAGAAGGCGCAAGGCCGCTTGCGCCCCAGCTCGTAGGGGCTGACCTCGACGACGCCGTCGAGGATGCGGTCGCAAAGCTCGCCGAGCTTCGCGCGCACGAGGCCGAGCAGGCCCTGGAAGGCGCGGTGCTCGGCGACGTCGGTGCGGTGGAGGTTGCTGGGTTCTCCGTCCTTTCGGATTTCGGCCGCGACGGCCTTGGATCTGCCACCGGGTCCGAGGCCGCTGTCATAGGCGACCAGGCTGTCCCAATCCAGCAATCCGCGTGGCTTGAGCCGATCCGCGCGATCAGGCGCTTCCGACGTCGCCTCGGGAGGAGCGGGCTTTGCCTCGAGTCTCTCAATGAGCGAGGCGTAGAACGCGGCGGCGGGCTGCACGGGTTGATCCGCCAGTCGCTCGCCATGCTCGGCGATGACCAAGAGATAGCTCAAGAGCTGCAGGTCCAATCCATGGACGACGTGGTCGAGCCGCAGCGTACGCCCGGCGCCCCGCTTGTAGTCCACCACGCCGGCGAGCAGCCGGCCTTCCACCTCCGCGAGGTCCACCCGATCGATCTTGCCGCCCAAGGTCACCGTGCGACCGAGGGGCGTCTGGACCGTCAGGGCCGGCAGCGCGACGGGCCCGGCATTCGGGTCGATGGCCCCCTCTATCCCGAACGTGACCTCCACCCCGACCGGACGGGTGAGGCCGGCCTCGCTTACGGCACGTTGGGCGTCCAGCGCATTCGCCACGTCGGCGCCGGCGCGCTCGAGCAGGTAGGCGTTCCGCGGATCCGACAACGTCAGCTCATCGACGAGCTCCTCGAGCACACGCCCGGTGAGGTCCTGCACGAGCACCGGGATCTCGTCGGCCGGGACATCGGCGAGCCGACGCCCCGTCGCGATCAACCGTTGCACGTAGTCCTGCAGCAGGCGATGGCAGATCGTCCCGAGATCGAGGACGTCCAGCACCCACGCATCGCGGGGCTCGAGCCGCAGCCCATACTTGGCGAAGTGCTGAAACGGGCAGGCGGCGAAGGTCTCGAGCTGGGAGACGCTCGTGCGATACGGTTCGTCGTGTAGCTGCGATACCGCCTCCGGTGTCAAGGTCGCGCGGTTGTCGTAGCCGAGGGAGGCCAGCGCATGCCGGAGCGCCGGCTTCGTCAGATCGCTTCGGCGAGCGTGGTCATACAGGGTGTTCCACCTCCGGTCCGCCTCGGGGTCTGAAGAGGTCTGCCGCGTGCGCTCGCGGAGGTCCGCCGCGACGGCCCCGGCGAGATCCTCGGGAGAGCCGATCATCCAGGTCTCCCGCGTGGTTCGCGGCTCGGCGATGTCTTGGACGCGAACCTCGGGAAGCACCGCGCGAATGGCCTGAAGATACGGCGAGGGCTGACGAACGCGCCCGTCCGTCTCCGCCGCGGGCCAACTGATCCACAGATACGCATTCGGTCGCGTCAGGGCGATGTAGGCGAGCAGCTGCTCATCGAAGAGCTGCTGGCGGCTCGTCGGGGCCAGCTCGAGCCCGACGCGGGCCAGCGAGCGACGTTCGGCGTCCGGCAGGATCGGGTCCTGGGCGATACGCCGCGGGAAATCGCCGTCGGAGAAGCCGAGCACCAGCGCCGCGCGGATGGCGGGATGGCGGCTTCGCTCGATGGAGCCGACGAGCACCTGGTCGATCGTCGGCGGCGTCAGCCCGAGCGTGGAATCCGCCAGCGCGGTGTCGACGATTTCCTCGACGTCGCCCAGCGTCATCGGCTGTTCGGGAAAGGCCTCGGCGAGATCGTCCAGCAGCGTGACGACGGACTTCCAGACTTCGCGATGCTCGTTGGCCTCGTCGAGTCGTCCATCCTGCTCGGCCCGGGCCGACCAGCCGGCGAGCTGTGCGGGGACGTCGAAGGCATCCAGCAGTCCGAACAACCCGACGGCCCATTCCCGCGCGGTGGGCGGGTGCTCTCGGTCGGTCAAGGCCCACCAGGGAGTCAGCCCCTCGACGAGGCGCTCCCGGAGTCGATTCAGCGTCGCCAGGTCGGTCGCGTCCGACGGGGACAGCACGTCGTCGGGATCACGTCGGCTCGCGCGTCGGCGATAGGTCCATTCGCCCCGGCTCCACTGGCTCCGATGCCGCACGCCGTGGGCGAGGAGGTAGTTCTCCAAGAGGTCGATCTCCTCCTCGCTCAGACCCGCCAGCCCGGTCTTGACCAAGGCGGATACGTTCTCGATGTCCATGGATCGTCCGACGGCGAGCACCGAGCGGACGAATTCCGTGGCGGCATGGTGGAGGATCGGCCTCCGACGATCGAGGAAGAACGGAATCCCGGCGGCCGACAGCGCGGACGTCAGCAGGTCGGCGTAAGGCTCGAGGTCGCGGACAATGACGGCAATCTCCCGGTAGCGGAGGGGCGAGTCCTCGCGCTGCGCCAGTTGACGGATCTTGGCTACGGCGGCATCGACCTCGACGCGTCGGGTCGCGGCCTGGATGAGCTGTACGGTTCCGTTCGGCGCGTCGCGTCCTTCGTCGGACCCGGCGGGCGCGGACGTCCAGGAGAAGAGGTCTCGCTCCAAACGGGCCAAGAGGGGAGCACCGGCGAATCGCGGAGGCCGATCGGTGAGCGTTCGAGGCGGTTCCAGTTCGATACCCGCCTCCCGCAGATCATGACACAGACGGTGATAGGTGCGTTCCGTTCGGGCGAAGAGGTGCGACGACTCGATCGGGCTTTCGCCGCGCAACGTTTCCGCGTTCGGGTCGACGAGGAGCGAGATCTCCATGCGCCCGGCGCGTCGAGCCAGCTCGATGAGCATCAAGTGCTCTTGGCGGGTCAGCCCTGCGAAGCCGTCGACCCAGATGAGGCCGCCACACAGGCCCGGCAGCGCGTCCAGCCGCCGTCGGGCCTCGATGAGGTGCTGGCCCGGATCCACGCGGTCCTCACCAAGGGTGGTAAGGTACGAGTCGTAGATCGCGTGGAGATCGTGCAGTCGAGAGGCGAGCAGGTCCTGGTCTTCGTTCAGCCGGGAAGCGGCCTCCAATAGATCTCCGGGCGAGACATCTTCGGCGATCAGCTCGTCGAGGCAGGCGGAGACGCGTGCGACGACCCCGCGTCGTCCCCGACGGCCGCCGAGGACGATCAGGCGATCCTCCAGCGCTCGCAGGACCTTTCGGATGGCCATCTGGCGAGCGGTCGGGCTCAGCGTTCGCGGCGCGCCGCCGCTCGCCTCCAGGACGCGACGCGCCAGCCGTCGAAAGCTGAGGACCTCGCAGCGGGCGAAGCCGTTGAGGTTCTCGAACGCGAGCAGCGCACGCTCCATCTGCATGCTTGCCTGCTCGGGGACAAGGAGAAACAGGTGGTCTCCTTCGGCGGCGGATTCGGCCAGCCTATCCGCCACGGCGTGGAGGCAGTAGGCGGTTTTGCCGGTCCCGGCGCGACCGAGAACAAACTGAACGGACATGCCTTCCTCCGTTGGTGGAGGATCATAGGCGAGTCGCGCAGCGCGTCAAGCCGTCCGAATGGCGGATAGCGTCAGCAAACCGAGGCCAGCAGATCGTCGGCCCATCCGCGCACCTATGGATGGGATGGCTATTCGGTGATGTCGTATTTCCGCATGCGGTTTCGAAGGGTGTTCCGATGGATGCCCAGCTCCTCGGCGGCCTGGGAGCGGTTCCAGCGGTTCCTGCGGAGCGCCTCGAGGATCTCCTCCCGCTCACCGGCGACGCGCCCGGCGTCGGCGCGCGAGGGCACCGGCGGGACGGTCGGAGAGAATCGCAGATCCCGCGTGCCGATGACCCGGCCGCCGTGGGACATCGCGAGCGACAAGACGTTCTGAAGCTCCCGCACGTTGCCGGGCCAATGGTACTCGCACAGCCGTGCCATCGCCCCGTCCGTGATCGTGCACGGGGGCTGGCCGGATAGCAGGGCCTGCGTCCGCAAGTAGGCATTGGCCAGATCGGGGATATCCTGCGGGCGCTCGGCGAGGGGGGGGATGACAATCTCCGCCGTGTTCAAGCGGTAGTACAGGTCCTGGCGTAGCTTGCCTTGCTGGACGCATTCCCGGACATCCGCGTTGGTCGTGCAGATGATCCGGATGTCGGTCGTGATCGTCTGCTGACCTCCGAGACGGCGAAACTGCTGCGTCTCGACCAGCTGAAGGAGCTTCGCCTGCGCCGAGAGCGGCAGCTCGACGACTTCGTCGAGCAGCAGGGTCCCGCCGTTGGCGAGCTCGAAGCAGCCCTTCTGCTGACGTACCGCTCCCGTAAACGCGCCGCGCTCGTGACCGAAGAGTTCGCTCAGGATCAGCTCCCCGTCGAGGCAGGCGCAGTTCACGGATAGAAACGGTCCGTTCGCCCGCGGACTGATGCCGTGGACGTACTTTGCGAGGTGTCCCTTGCCGGCGCCGGTCGCGCCCAAAATGAGGACGGGCAGGTTGGTGACCGCGATCCGCTCGGCGCTCTTGAGGACCAGCTGCATGGCCTCGCTCCGGGCGACGACCGAGACCTGGTCGGTGACCTGCGAACGTTGGTGGGAGGGTGGCGTAACTCCCGTCGTTTCCGTTGAGCGACCCAGCAACATGCCGACGTGACTGGCCAGCGTCTTCAGCGCCGACCATTCCTCCGGCGTGAACATGCGGACCCGCTGGTCGGAGACGTAGAAGGCCCCGATGATCTGACCGCCGCAACGGAGGGGCAGCACGCACGTCGCCCCCATCGTCGGTCCGCCGGGCCTCGACAGCCCGCCGCGGAACGCGGGATTTCGGGTGAACCGCTCGTCCCCGCTGGCGTCGCGCGTGAAGAAGATCTCGCCGTCGTGAAGCACGCAGCTGCTGACGGGCGCGGAGGCCGGGATGCTCGGCATCGCCTCGGCGAGCGCACGCCCGGACTCGCTGTAATACCGCGCTTCGAGGGCGTCGGTGCTCGCGTTGTAGACATAGATTCCCCACCGGTCCACGCCGATCAACTCGGGGAGATGATCCATGATGCGCCGGATGGCCTCACTATCGCTCGGTCCGGCGCCGGCGGCGGCCTCGGCGATGTGCTGGATCGACTCCAGACGGTGTGTTTCCCGGATGTCCCGCGAGAACCAGACCGAGGCGATGGGTTGATCCTGCTCGTCCGGTATCATCATCAAGGTGGCGGACGTGCGGAACGATTCGCCGTCTCGGTTCCAGACATCCAGCGTGCCCGACCACTTGCGGCTTCGGCGCAAATCCGACCAGATCTGCTCGGTGCGCGCGGGATGCAGCTTGAGCAGTTCCTGCGGGTCCTCGTGCAGCATTTCCTCGGCGGAGTACCCGTACAGCGCTTGGGCGGCCCGGTTCGTGAAGGTGATGCGCCTCTCGCCGTCCGTGATCAACACGGCGTCGTTGCTCTGCTCGATGCTGCGACCGAAGACCATCCGCATCTCCTCGGCGGACCGGCGCTCGGTGACGTCTCGCGCGTTGATCACCACCGCGCGGACCGCCGGATGATCCAGGAGATTGGTGCCAGTGGCCTCCAGGTACCGCCACGAGCCAGTCCTGTCACGAAAACGAAGCTCCACCGTCTCCACGTGGCCGGGCTTCTCGTTGCCCCGTTCGAACCGGTCGACAACCCGGAGGACATCGTCGGCATGAAGGTACTCGAAGATATTCTTGCCGAGCAGTTCCCCGGGCGCATAGCCCAGCACGTGTTCCAGGGAGGGGCTCTGGTATCGCACCGTACCTTCGCGGCTCAAGAGCAGGATCAGGTCGGAGGCGTTTTCGATGAGAGACCGAAAATGGGCCTCGCTCTGCTGCAGGGCCTGCTCGGCTCGGACCCGAGCGAGCACGGTGCCGACTTGTGATGCGATGGCCTCCAGCGAATGGCGGGTGGCCGGCGGAAGGTGCGCTCTCGTCTTCGACGCGATGTTGAGGGAGGCGACGATATCGCTGCCGTGGCGAATGGGGATCATGCCGATCGCGCGGAGCCCTTCCTCGTCGCGGACTTCTCTCGTACTGGACTGGAACCTTTCAGAGGCCATGTACCTCGCCTCGCCGAGCCGGACGAGACGGCATTGGGCGGAATCGGCATCGTAATGACCCACGGCCGCGGTGAACCTCTCGCTCAGCCCCTGGCTACACGAGAGCTGCATGTCGCCGGTCTCGGGGTCCACCATGTAGATTCCGCCTCCGTCGATCCCCTCGAGGGACATGGCACACTCGACGAGTAGGCGCAAGGCCTTATCCAGGCTGGAGGTCGAGGCCACCGCGAGACCCAGGTCGCGCTGGAGCCGCAGCAGCTCCTCGGCCCGCTTTCGGTCGGTGATGTCTCTGAGCGTTCCAATCAGGCCGATCGGTTCACCCTGCTCATCACGCAGAAGCGAGTTGTGCATCAGCGTCGGGAAGGTCTTGCCGTTTCGATGGGCGTGCCACACTTCGCCTTCAAAAGACCCTTGCTCCATGAGCATGCGGTTGGCCGCCGCCACGCGGGGCATCTGTTCCGGCGTGTGGAGCAACGAGAGGTTCTTGCCACGGAGTTCCTCGGACCGGTACCCGTGGGCTCCGGCAAACGCGGAGTTGATGTATTGGATGTTCCCCTTCAGGTCGGCTACGGCAATGCCCTCGGCGGCCTGTTCGACCGCCTTGGTGAGCAGGTGCAGC
Organism: uncultured Planctomycetales bacterium; assembly: GCA_964550865.1. Classification (GTDB taxonomy): domain Bacteria; phylum Planctomycetota; class Phycisphaerae; order UBA1845; family JAFGLZ01; genus JAFGLZ01. The sequence continues at coordinate 4,655 of CAZKCX010000029.1, read as the reverse complement.
TGCTCCTCGGCTTCCCGGCGATCCGTGATGTCTCGGACGGTCGTTACCACACGAACGACCTCACCGTCCTGCAGGACCGGGATCTTCCGCGTCTCCGTGAAATGGGTCCGGCCGTCGACGGTGACTTCCTCCTCGGTGACAAGGGTCTTTCTCGTCTGAACGACCCTCGCGTATTCCGTCTTGGCCCGTGGCGGGATGAATGGAAAGAGCTCAAAGATGCTCTTGCCGATCGGATCCAGCCCCGGATGAAGCTTCTCCATCCACCGGTGAAACGACGTGTTCCCCAGCAAGACCCGATGCTGCAGGTCCGTCAGGTGAATCACGTCGCCCATCGAATCGAGGGTGGTGCGGTACTGGGCCTCGGAAGCGCGCAAGGCCGCCTCGGCTCGCTTGCGCTCGCCGACCTCATGTTGGAGCTGCTCGTTCGCGCGGCGGAGCTCCGCCGTTCGTTGCTCGACGCGCGATTCCAGTTCGTTCAGCGTCTGCTCGAGCTTCTTCTCCGTCTCGATCCGGTCGGTGATGTCGACGGCGGTGGCTTGGACGGCCGGGCGTCCTCGATAGGTGATTGCCTTGGCGTGCACCTCCAGCCATAGCGTCGAGCCGTCACGACGAATGCACCGCGCCGTGTACCGGTCGGGAACCGGCATGCCCGCGACCCGTGCCATGTATCGCTTTGCGATGAGGGGGAGGTCTTCCGGATGCACCAGCTTCCGCATCTGCTCCAGCGTGAGGGAGTACATCTCCTCTTCCGAGTAGCCGATCAGCTCCGCGGCCCGAGCGTTGACGAAGAGGACCTCCCGCCCTTGCAGAATCATCATCGCCTGGAGGGATTCGTCGACCAGCGTTCGATAGGCCTCCTCCACCTCTTTCTGAGCGGTCACATCCTGAATAATGCCCTCGAAGTGGGCAACCTCTCCGGCGGAGTCGCGAACCACCCGGGCCGTAATGCGGCCCCAGAAGGGGGTTCCGTCCTTCCGCTTCAGCCGTACCTCCTCGTGCTCCACGTGGCCTTGTTCGAGGAGCTTGTTCGAGAAGGCCTCCCGCGCCGCCGGATCCCAATAGAAGCTCCGCATGGGCACGCCTCGGATTTCGTCGACCGAGTCGTAGCCATGCATGCGGGCGGTCGCCAGGTTGGACAGGAGCAGCTTGCCGTCCGCTCCAGGCGTGCTTCGGAAACGACCGACGAGGAGATCGTCCCCCAGCGAGGCATACCGCTCGTGGAGGGTGTCGCCCGCCGGCTCGCGCCCGCGGTGCTTCTTCGGGCCCGGCGGAACTTCCGCCCGGGAAGCCTTTCCAGACTCGTGCAATTCGGCGGACGATTCGTTGACTCGGGTCATAGGCTTCCTTCCTGGGGAGAACCGAATCCCTCTGGGAGGGCTGATTGACGTCTCAGTGTATTATAGAGGATCAATTGAGGTGTGCAAACTGCCCAAGAAGCTGTGCAGTATGCTCATGGGTCAGGTGATGATAGGGTGTCGGTCCCGGCGAGGACCCCAACCAGCTGGGGAAACAGCCTAGTACTGCATTTCAGAAGCATCGCGACTATGTGCCCGAGCCGCGGCATTGATGCCGCGCGGCCGCGCCGGATGAATCCGGCGGCTCGGGCAACAACCGTGGCACGCATGGACATTGCCATAGTCGTGCTACTTGTGAAACACGGTGGTACTTAGCACTACAGCGCAAGGTCGCCCTCGTTTGCCGGAGGAAGCCATCGATAACTCCTTGGGGTCGGCATAGTTGGTGACTCACAGGCCGGTTTCCATGGCTGGGAATAACATTATCAGCTGCAAAGCTTCACATATTACTTTGCGCTGTAGTGTTAGTCCTGCGGCGTGGTTCCGTTCGCGCTCGTCGCGTGCGGCTCCGGGGCCGTTCTTGTTGTCGATCGCTCTGAAGTCGGCCCGGAGAGCACGCGATAGATGAGCACCGTTTGCTTTCGGGTCTTCTCTTCGTGGATTTGCTGAAGACGTTCGGCCAGGGAAGACCCGCGGAGGTCCTCGAAGAAGTTGGGGTTGCGGTCGTTCGCGGTGATGTGGTGCTTCTCGATGACGTAGTAGACGGGGCGGTACCGCTCGATATCCCGGAGGATGTGGGGGATTTGGCCGGTATCGGGGCCATAGACCAAAGGCAATCCGGCGTAGAAGGCCACGCGGGTCCGCGTGGTCAGGACGAGCTCACCGGGCCGGCTGTGTTGGGCAAGCCATCGACCCGCCCGGGTGAGATAGCCGCGGTTCTCGCCGATCGGCTCGAGCATCCACGGCAACGTCGGGGCGATGAGGGCGAGCGTGCCGACCACATAGGCCGAACGGCGAACCACGCGAGCCGGTTGCCCCTTCTTGGCCGCATAGGCGGCGGAAGCCGAATCCACCAGCCAGACAAAGGTGGCCGCGGAGAAGGGCAGCGTCAGCCCCGAGACGACGAGGAGGTGTCGCAGGCTCACGTAGCCATAGGAAAGATGCAGGGCGTGCAGCAAGGCGAAATGGAGGCCCATCGCGGCCAGCACCGGCCATAGCCCAAACGGCCGACGGAGTCCGGGAAGCAGCAGCGCCGGCACCGCGAGCAGCCAGTACACCACACGGCACGAACGAATCCAGTAGTACAGCAAGTGCAGCGGAAGCGGGAGATCGGTGTCTCCGCGTACCCAGCGGTCCCCTTCGCCTCGGGGTTCGGATAGGGGTATGGGACGCTCTGCCTGTTCCGGCCTTTCGATGCCGAAGAGCTCGAAGAGGTTCTTCTTCTGCACGAGGCGGCCGACGGCCGCCATGTATGGCCCGGCCACGGCGAAGAAGCAGACCACGAGCACGAGCACGGAGACGAGGCGCTGCTTCCAAGGCCATCGGATGCGGTCGCAGCCGGTCAGGGCGATCAGACAGCCGATCAGCAGGATGCTGCCGCCTTCAGGACGCGTCAGGAAGGCCAAGGCCGAAAGGACGCCCGCACCGCCGAGCCAGGCGATTTGTCCCGTCTGCATCGCCCGCAGGACGCACACGAAGCCGAGCAGATACAGCGCCAGGTGCAGCGGGTCGCTCAACGCGTTTCCCGACGCCTGGCAGTGCTCGGGAAAGATCGCCAGGAACAGCGCCGTGAAGACCCCCACACGGGAGTCCCACATCGTCTTGCCGAGGAGATACGCCCCCCATACCCCAAGCACTGCCGCCAGCATCGAGGCGAGCTGACCCGCACGGGCCCACTGGAAGGGATCGCTGTCTGCGAGCCAACGACCCACGAGCGCGTGGACGGCCAGGATGCTCGCCGGGTACAGCGGGTGCTGGTCCTGGCTTCGCATCTCTGCGATCGGGGCGGTCCGGAGTCCTTTGGCGTAGCTCACGAAGGTTACGCTGTCTCGGGCGACGGACTCTGTGGTCGCAATGAGGTAGACGCGCAAGACGACCGCCGTGGCGAACGCGAACAGCAACGCCAACGCAAGCAGGCGACGATCCGGAGCTTGGGCTTCGATTGTGCGCCCTCCGCCAAGGGGACCGAACGGGTTGTAGCCAAAGGCGTCGTTCGGATCAAGGTGTGGGACGTCGCGCCCGATTCGTCTTCAGGTTTGAGGCAGTTATCGCGCCGGCCGCGCGTCATTGCTCCAGCGACGCCTGGCGCGGTCATGCAGGCGGACGGCTCTTCGCTCAGTCTTCCTGGTAGACGGGCTCGGGGTCCTCGTCCTCGATGGCGGTGGTTTCGGTGGTCCAGTGCTCTTCCGCCACCTGCCCCAGGGCGAGGCGGGCATTCAGCAGGCCGCGGTCTTGTCGCCACCAGTGCTGGAGGATCTCCTCGATGTCGCCGGACGGCGTGCCGAGGGTCCAATGCTTGAAGAAGTCCACGTCGGCGCTGCGTGGCGTTCGCGTCGGCAGCTCGACGAGTGTTCGCATCGGCATGAGGACGGCGTCGCCGATCACGAAACCCTCTCCCGGACGGAGCACCGGAAGCATCGCCATCTGGCTGCCGAATTGATCGCTCACCACCTTGTGGATGTAGTCCTGGTCCTCGGGGTTGTTCAGACGCATGACGACCATGCTGTTGCACTGCGAGACGACCGTCTCGCTCAACTCGCTCGGACGCTGACTTACGACCATGGCCGATACGCCGTACTTGCGTCCCTCCTTGGCGACCCGTTCGACGATCTGTCGGGCGAAGCTCCTCTGGTCCAGGTGGCGGGAGATGTAGTTGTGCGCCTCCTCGTAGACCAGCAGCATCGGATGCCGCTGCTCGAGCGGGCACCAGAAGTTGTATTCGAAGAGGGTCCGTGTCAGCACGGCCACCACGATGTCGACGATCTCGTTGGGGATGCCCGACATGTCTACGATCGTCAGGTTGCTTCGCGTCTCCCACTGCCCGGTGAGCAGCCGGATCAGGTAGGACATCGCCTGGGAGAGCTCCGCCGGCGAAGAGGTGAACTTGAGCGCATCGCGGAAGTAGCGCGATTGCTTGGCGTGCTTGATGGGGCGCAGCATGAAGTCGTAGCGGCGATCGTTGAGCCGCGTATCCAGACGGGTCAGCATGCCCTGGAGCTGGCCGAAGTACTGGGGATGCGGCACCTCGCCTTCGGCCGCTCCCTTGTTGAAGGCCACGCGCTGGGTGGTGATCAGCTTATGCTGCTCCTCGGGTGCCATGGAGCGGAGCGCCAGCTTGCTCAGCGCGAGCTGCTCGCTGTT
>CAZKCX010000028.1:0-20478 GCA_964550865.1 uncultured Planctomycetales bacterium | reverse complement strand
TCCCTGCGTGGTCCACGCAGAACCAATGGCAGACAACTTATCGACTCCTGCGCCATCGCGCAACCCGTACATTACCCGAACTCCCGAATATCGGCCTGAGAATGCGATGGCCCTGGCCGTCGACGCCGGCCTGGACCGCACTCGGAAGGATCCTCGAGCGTGCCCTCGATCGGGCCGTGGATGTCGCAACCCGCGCGATCCACCGTATCCCGAATCATGCTGCCGCGAGAGAGCTCGCCTGGGCGTGCGCCCTTCTGCTGGTGGGGGTGGGCCTGACGTGGGGGCTCTTCGGCGAACGAACGAGCCCTGCATCGGCCCCACAGGCATCTCCGGTGCCGGCGTCATCCACGGCAGGAAGTCCATCAGTCGGCGTCGCAGTCCGTCCGGCGCTGCAGACCGGGAACGAGCCGGTCCCGGCGCCACGATTCCCCGTCGCCCGCAGCCCTGCCCGGAGACCGGGCGGGTTGGTCGTCAAGACCGCACCCTGGTCCACCGTCAGCCTGGACGGCAGATACTTCGACGATGCCCCCTGGCTCATCGCCAAAGCGGTGCCTGCGGGCAACCATCGCATTGGGATGGAACGCGACGGCAGGACATTCCAAGAGAGCATCATGATCTACCCAGGCAAGGTCACCGTCGTGACGTGTCTGTTCGCCACGGGGCGTGTCGATGTGCGCGTCGATCCTTGGGAGCGCTACAGATGAAGGGATGGATTCTCACGGCACTCGGTGGCCTGAGCGTCTTCTGTCTCACCGGGTGTCAGGCGCTGGCCGCCGTCGCGCCGGTCGTTATCGCCTGCGCGGCCGCGGAGCTCACCGATGGGTTTCAGGCGGGCGGACCGAGCACCTCGCAACCGGAAGGGGCGACGTCCCCTAGCCTATCTGACATTGCAGTCCGCCGGATGATCCGCCTCTACGACGCGTGCGAGTATGCCCGCTGCCTCCAAGAGGCCGAGGCCATCCTCCGACGCCCCGATGCATCGGCCGCCGCCCTCGCCACGGCGCATCTCTACAAGGGCGCAATCCTGTGCCTGCGGGGTCAGGCATCGCAGGCGACCTCGTCCTTCCGACAAGCCCATCGGTTGGCACCCCGGCGTCGGCTGGATCCGCAGCGCTTCAAGCCGGCCGTCGTCGCGTGTTGCAGAAACGCAGTCTTTGAAAGGAGGCCATGATCATGGACGAAGAGATTCACCCCGCACATGAGTGTGAACGATGCGGTTGCCACCGTGTATCACGAGTCAGCGGTTCGAGCGATGGCAAGAGCTTTGAGATATGCAGCCGCTGCCGTTTTGTGCAGGGCTCGGAGATGGGGCAATTGGATTGGATCATCGCGGTACGCCCTTGCCCGAGGACATCCACGGCCACCTAGTGCTCTGTCGCTCATCAGTTGATGGGTGGGTGGCCCATCGCTTTAGCGATGGGGGACACGAATTCAATCCGGGAATTCGCGTTCCCACCCGAAGAGGTGGGCCACGCCTCGGGTGGACGCCCATCGAATGGGTTGCGACACAACACTAGAGGACCTTGAGCCCAGGGAAACGTACGAGCCGAAGTCGCCTACCGCCATCGAACAGATCGAGGCCTGCGAGCGAAGCCTGAGACTACACGAGGCCTTGGACACGCTGGAGGAATTCCTGTCGGAACCGCCGGAGGACGCCATGGATCCGCAGGAAGGCCTCTACGAATCGGGGCCCGAAACCTACCTGCCGTAGGCCTGTTCGCCGGGACTCTTTCCCGAGAAACGTACCGCTCCATAGAGGGTAGAGACGGGCAATGGCCCCGTATTCCGCAACCCTCGAAGTGGAGGACGACATCATGCAAGACACGAGCAGCGGTCCCACGCGGTCGAAGCGATCGGACCGAGTCAACGCGGCGATCTGGCAAAACCAAGGAAGTCGGGAGAAGGGAAGTGATCCGTGGTTCAACACCACACTCTCACGCAGCTACCGGACCGCTTCGGGAGAGTGGCGGGAGACCAAGATTTCGCTCGACCAGCGAGACCTCCCGCATGCCAAGACCCTGATCGACTGGGCCATGGGAGAGCTCCTGGACATGGACGATTCGTAGACCGGGGGAAGCTGGAGGAGTTGACGAACGGTGGAGAGCTCAGCAGCGTCGCTGAGCGCAATTAGAAGACATCCTCCGCGCCGCGGATGGTCGGAGTCGCCGTATCGCCCCGGCCATCTGCGGTTGATGGGGTACGCGAGAGGCACGTTTCTCACACGGGTCGACAAGACGCGTATCGAGAGAGACGCCATCGAGCACGATGCTGTCGCGAGAGCTGAGGCCGTCATGAGTCGCACGGGGAGTCGGAAGCCAGGGACGAAGGGCGCAACCGTCGCCCGCTGGGCCTCGCAGCGACTGTCGCTTACCCTATGCGTCTCCGAGCAGGGCATCGAGAGGATCGAGCGCTATGCGGGCAACAATCCTAACGATGCCTGGTTGTTCCCGGAGACCGACGCGGCCCTCCCCGAGCTTGAGACCGTACGGCCCCTTGGTCGGCGCGTGGCCTATGAGCTCTCGCAGGCCCTATCCGGGCGACCGGTCGAGCTCCGGGTCCCATGGGTGCCGGACTGCCCGCGGTGGTGGCTGGCCTTCTACAAGGAGATTTGCCGCTTCCGGCCGGGGAAACGAACCGACCTGCCCACGGGCATTATCGTCGAAGGGAAGTACCGTGAGCGAAGTCACCTCGTGCCTGCCATCCGGAAATGCCCGCTCCTGCCGCTCGTCCCCGTCCAACGCATCGGCACGATCGAGGGGAAGGTCGTTCGCTTCCCGTGGGGCCGACGGTGGCAGGAGCACCTGTTGCGCCAGGAGCGGAAGGGGACGAGAATCAAACGGCTGCACATTCGGGAGGGAGATTGAACCAGGGCAGACGACCTGCCCGAATACAGGGGTAGGTGAATCTTGTGATGTGGAAAGCAGAGCATGTGACGGATCCCCGCAACGCGGAGTCTCCTTTGCAGTACACCCTTGCCCTGATGACGAAGACCGGATAGGGAGCCTGGGAACGTGAGCAGTGAAAGGAACGAGAGCATCAAGGGTTCTCGTGTTGTCCCCGTTCTGGCGCTACGGCCGAAAGAAGCGGCCAAGGCGATCGGGATCGGCGAGCGTAAGCTGTGGGAGATTACGGCCGACACGACGAGCGGCATCCCGCACGTGCGACTCGGCAAGGCGATAGTGTATCCTGTCGAGGACCTGCGTCGCTGGCTGGCGGAACGGGCGAAGAACTGCAAGGCTTGACGAATCTTCTGACCTCGAGCTCGTGTGGCGCGGTATAATGCGCTATCCTCAAGACGACCGGTCAGGAGATCGCCCAGCCATGAGTAGCTTTCGTGAAACCGTTAGGCATGAGGCCAAGCGGCGAGGCGTCAGCCCTCACTCGACGTGGACGCGAGGCAAGGTCTTGAGATCGGTTCTTGGCGCCCTGTCATAGTCTGCGAAACCTCGGTGGGATGGGTGTTCCGCATTCAGGACAGACCCCAGACCTGTTTCCCCTCAGGTTGTAGCCACACGCTTCGCAGAAGCCTGCGGCGTATTTGGGCTTCCTTGGCCGAAAAGGCTGTGAAGTGCGCAAGAGCAAGACTACGAAGAACATGATAGCGATGTCTAGGACAATCGCCCCTACACGCCATCGGATTTGTAGTCTGGTAGCCACGATCGGACTTAGCGTAATCGATGTCTCCGCATCGATGCAGCCGAATTCAAAGGCTGTCTGCTCAATCCGCTCGGTTGTCGTCAAGTGGAACAGAGTGAAATTGAGAAGACACATGGAAGCGAGGAGCAGAAAGAGAGCCAAAAGGAGAAGCCTATGTCGGCGGCGGCGTCTTTTGGTGAACCGGTCCATAGTACATGCCTTCCGCCGAGAACTTCGCTGCCCTATTTCCGGAGACTGCCCCAGAGCTTTGACCTAGTCCCCATTCTGGGTCCGGTCGGGATGCGAGCTTTCCGGCTCATGCGGTCCGGTCTTTCTGGCAGGATTTAGCGAACTCGTCGGGGGCCAGATTCCCCAACGCGCTACGCGGTCGGAACCGATTGTAGTGGCATCTCCAGTCGTCTAGCTTCGCCTGGGCATCCTCCATAGACAAGAACCAGTTCTCATTCAAGCCTCGTTGTCGTCGACCGGTCTCCCGCTAAGAACGGTACGAGATCCCGATACCGCTACGCGGCCAAGCGATGGCCTTGGCAGGAGACATCTCACACCGCATCCCTCTCCGCGGAACGTTCGAAAGTCTCTATCGCCCTCCAAGCAACAAGTCATCTGCGGCCCCACTCGATCCCGCCGAGCGCCTACAACAGCGACTCGCTATCGCCTGCGACGTCGCGCCCGCGAAAGGCCGAGCAGAAAGATTGACGTCAACAGCATCGGGCCGTAGGCACCACCGGCACCGCAGCAAGGCTGTGCGCCGTCTTCAACGATGACAGGTTCCTTTGTCGCGATGATCATGATGTCCTTTTCCACATCGCCCGCCTTGACCTTGAGTGTCGCCTGATGCGTGCCGGGCTCCAGTCTAGACAAGTGTCAGCGGGCGGGCAAACTAGGCCACTGATGGGCACCTGAAAACCGGCCATCTTTGAGGAGGCCACGATTGGCCACGTACCTTCTCCTGCGAAAGGAGATCGACGTGGCGAATCACCTCAAGATGGCGATGGTGAATACGATTCTGGCATTGCGGCAGCGGGGATGGTCGTTCCGGCGGATCGCACGAAGCAGTTACGTCAAGACAACGTTGGCAGCGTCAAGGCCGTCGACGAGGCACGGGCTGAGTATGAATTGGCCGAAGCGAAGCTGAAGGCCGCTCAGGCCAAGTCAGAAGTTCTGAAATCCACCATCATAGATCTGGGCAGCGGCAACCTGGCTACCTTGACGATGAGTTCTCCCGTCGACGGGGTTATCAAGTCCGTCCAGGTCAGTGCCAATCAGTCCGTGGCGGCGGGGACACCGATGTTTCAGGTCATCGGCGTGGACCCGGTCTGGGTTCGCGTGCCGGTGTACGTAGGCGATCTCAAGAGGATCGATGAGAAACGGCCGGTTCGCGTGCGCGGTCTGGCTGATCCGGTCGGCTCGCCCACGCGTGTTGCCAAGCCCGTGACCGCACCCCCATCTGGAAACCCGGCAGCTTCAACGGTCGATCTGTTCTTCGAGGTCGCCAACGCTGGTGGGATGTTCAGGCCCGGTCAAAGGCTCGCGGTCATCGTGCCGTTGGGCAGTACGGAAAAGCGCAAGTCGTTGCCCTACTTGGCCATACTCCACGACGTACATGGTGGTACCTGGGTGTACGAAAACGTCGAGCCTCACGTCTTCGTTCGCAAGCGCGTTGAGGTGCTTCGGGTTGTTGACGGAGAAGCGATCCTGGCACGCGGACCGGAGACTGACGCCAAGATCGTGATCGTTGGAGCGGCGGAGCTGTTCGGCACCGAGTTCGGCGTGGGAAAGTAGACGACCTGGCCCGAGAGCACCTTCATCATGATCAACTGGCTCGTCTCCACATCCCTTCACTTCCGTGTCATGGTGGTCGCCATCGCGATCATCCTGATGATTGCGGGCGTTCAGACGGCTCGCGTCACGCCCTTAGATGTCTTTCTGGAGTTCGCCCCGCCACTGGTCGAAATCCAGACGGAGGCACCGGGCCTCTCCACTGAAGAGGTCGAGAGCCTCATCACGGTTCCCCTCGAAAATGCACTCAACGGAACCGCCTGGCTGCAGACGATCCGCTCGAAGTCCGTACTGGGCTTGTCCTCGATCGTGCTCATCTTCGAAGAAGGCACGGATCTCATGCGGGCACGGCAACTCGTGCAGGAACGCCTCGCCGCTTCGCTGTGCTCAACGGTCCCTAGGGTTGGTCCCATGATCCAGTCCCCAAAGCCCAGCCAGACGGAGGAACAGGCCGCCCTGTTCGCCTTTATCAATTAGACCACACCGCCAAACGTAGCGAGTTGCGGCAGCCTGACGATCGGATGACTTGCGATGCACCCTGCTGGTGACCCACCAATCGACAGGTCCAACCAAAGCCAAGAAGGTAGGCAAGCTCAGCCAGAACATGAACTGAGCTTGCCCTGAAGGGCCAAGCGGAGGAGGTGGTGAAGATGAAGATGTGTCCAATATGCGGTCTGGCTAGGCCAGAAGATGCCTTTACTGGGTATCGTTGCGGCCGGTGCGAGTTTGGCCGCAACTGGAGCGGCTATCAGCGATGTCATGCGAAGTGATACTGCGAAACGGAGAGGGGGGGATTCGAACCCCCGGAGCGCGGAATACCACGCTCAACGGTTTAGCAAACCGCCGCATTAAGCCACTCTGCCACCTCTCCGGCGCTCCGTGATAGCCGATCCGGCCGCGGTACGCCTGTATTCGCTATCGGCACGTCCAGCCTCAAGCCTTGCCCGATCCCGAATCCTGCCAGCATATGCACCGGCATCGCCCAAAGGCCCAAGCGGGACCTCATGAACGTATCACCTGGGCTTCTCATCGTCAAGAAGAAGCCCTGGGCGCTCCACGACGAGGGTGCATCAAACGGATCGTCGCAGAGATCCTGTGCATGGCGCGAACTGCCCGAGCCGCGAGATTCATCTCGCGCGGTCCATCTCCGCGCAGTAGCAATGCCGCGGTTGAACGCAGCTCACCACAGACGGCTCGGGCAAGGGATCCACGGCATCTGCACGCGGACGTTCGTGCAACCGAAATCGAGATGGACCCCCACGACGACAGAAGTTGCCCGCACCCACCAACGACCGGAGGGAGTGCATCGGTGAGAGGCCCGCGAGACGCGGCAACCACAATGCGCTAGAACAGCCCCGCAAGATCAAAGAGGTCTTCGCTCGGTGCGATCCCCCGCTGGGAGAACAGCGGACCGACGATCCATTGATAAAAGGGCGTGATCAGACCGGCCGTGTCGAGGTTGATTCTCCGGTCGGGTAACGGGTCAACCGCGAGCTCCACGTGCGAATCGTAGTGCGCGACATTGCCCTGCTCGACCTGCGGGACGTGGTCGCGGATTTCGACCGGCACGGCGTTCGACCACTTAGCCGGGCCGTGGTACTGGCCGAGCTCATTCCCGGTCGCGCCGAAGATCGGGTCGACACCCATCCACACCTCCCGGATCTGGTCCTCCAGCATGCCTTCACCGGCTCGGCCGCCGATCTCCTCGATGGGGGCGGCCACGTGCTTGTCCCACCGCTCGTCGAAAAGCATCTCCATGCGAGCGGGGGCGTAGATCTGGCTGATCTTGAGGACGGGGCCGGCCTGTCCACACCAGTTCAGGCTCTCCGCTTCGGTGACGTACTCGGAGCCGATGACGCACTCGGGATCCTTGAGGTGCAGCCACTTCCTGCCCAGGAAGGTCCGTGTGTAGTTGAATGCGCCCTGCGACCTGCGCGAGTCCCTGGCCCTCTCGAACTCCGGACAACGATAGAGCGTCTCGAATCGTGCATACGCGAACAGCGTCCCGTCACGAACCCGATGGATCGTCGGGTCGTAGCTCGCCCCGTCCCAGTAGGTCGGGGGATCCGGTATGCACCAATCCTCCAGCATCGCCCACTCCATCAGGGTCTTGCCGTCGTACATCTCGGAGTTCAGCCTGCCCGGGTCGTCAATGTCTTCCCAGCCACGCCCCAGAAACGGCGGCGTCTCGTCGTAGTCGTCCGCGTAGATGAGGATCGCCTTGGCGAGCTGGCCCACTCTCGAAGCGCATAGGGTGGACCGGGCCTGCGCCCGCGCCTTGCTGAGGGACGGCAACAAGATGCTGATCAGCAGGGCAATGATCGCAACGACAACCAGTAGCTCGATGAGCGTGAAGCCGCTCGTTCGCCGCGGGCGGTTCGTGTGTTTCGACATGCTCAGTTCCTCTCGATTCCGACGCTTCCTGCCTGGTCGAACCCTTTCGGCCGTGGCGACTTCCGGAAGGCGGATAGCGGTTGTCGCCAACTCACTTGGGTTTCTCCACGCCAAGCCATTGCCCATACCGCGCCTGTCAGGGCGGGCCCGACACCTTGAGGCAAACACAAGCATTCTACGACCACGACCGGGTTTCGGCAACGGCCTGTCCTTCGGAGGCGGTTCGGCGGGTGCATAGCAAGGCTCACACGCCGTGATCGAGCGGCGTCGGACTCATGTGTGGAAGGTGCGAGGCGTTGGCCTAGCTACGCCGGAGACTCGGCGGGCATGCAAACCGGTGACGGTGCGGAACGAGGAAGCGATCCGGTCAGGATGTCCCCCGTGAAGATGGCGTTGGGGATCACCTCGCACTCGGCCCAACATCCCGGACAGGCGTCGACCCATTTGCGCGACAACCCCGCACGACGGCCGTGCCATACTCGCTGCATCGATTCGCTCGCCAGGTTGCCCACGGTCTGTGTGTTGAACTGGCAGACGGGCACATTGCCGTCCGGCAGGATGCGGAGGTGGCTTCGCAGCGCCACGCACGCCGGAGACGGGAGGGGGTCCTTGTCGCCGCGCAATCGGGCCAGCAGACCGCGAAGGTAATACCGTTTGCCGAACCGAACCAGCCAGTCCCCCGCCCGGTGAAGGTCGGCCAGCTCCCGCTCGACGAACGCGATGGCGTCCGCACGGTGCAGTGCGGGATGCAGCGGATAGCCGCTCGGCACGATGAGGTGCTCGGCCGCGCCCCCCTGCAGATCCGCGCCGTACATGGCCGAGTCGGAGTAGGCCAGCACCGAGTGAACGTCCACGTCTTGGCCGAGCGCGTCCCGGAGGCCGTCGTGGTCGGCCATCGACGCCTGAGAGATGACCGTGTGATTGGCCCAGACTCGTACGCCGTGGGTCCGACCCAAGGCGCGAAGCCGCAGGAGGGTCTCGCGCGCCTTGGCGAAGGTCACCGCTTTGCCGCGGTTGGCGTTGTGGACCTCGGCCAATCCGTCGAACGAGACCATGAACCGCAAACACCTCGGGTCCGAGAACGATCGGACCAGCGACTCGGCGCGATGGGGAAAAGACCCGTTCGTCGTGATGTGAATGACCGAGGGCCGCGACGCACGGAGGATGGCCTCGGCAATGTCGAGCAAGTCCCGGCGCAGGAACGGCTCGCCGCCGCTGAGGCGGACGATATCGAGCCGGCCGATCCTGGCGAAGACCCCGGCGACTTGCTCCGTCGACAGCTCATCGGTGTGGTCAAGCCGCCAGGAGTCGCACATGCCGCAACGGGCATTGCAGCGGTAGGTCACCAGAAACGTACACCAGGAAGGCCGGGGCACGTCGCCTCGCCGGTTCTTTGCGACGGTTCGCAGAAGGGATAGTAGTCTCATGCCACGGACAGGGCCGGCTCCGGCAGAACGGCTCGGCCTAGGATCTCCTCGAAGAAGGTATCGAATTCCATCAAGGCTTCGACCCGGCCGTCCCGGGCAAAACGCCGAAGATTCTCACGGAAGCGCTCCTCTTGGTTCAGGAACCGCCGAACCGTTGCGGACGAGATCGCGTGCCGCGATATCTGCATGCCGATGTTCATCTGCTCGATGGCCGTCGCGTTGACGCGCTGCTCCACCGAGTCTTCCGGCATGACGAGCAGTGGCTTGCCGAAGTGCATCGCCTCGCCCACGAGCTGATTGCCGGCCGTGCTGATGACCGATCGGCACGTGGCGAGCGAGTGCAGGAACTCCCGGTTGCCGCGCGGCCGATACTCGAGGTTCCCGTCGCGGCCCGTGCGGCCGGTACCGTAGACCAAGACCGGAGCATCCACCTCTCGGAGAACGGACTCGATGCGACCGGCAAAGAGATCCGCGCCACGGTTGAGGTAGGCCAAGATGTGCTCGCCCTGGACGGGCGTCATCTCGAAGACCTCCGGACGGAGTAGCGGACCCACCATGCGAACGCCTTCACGAGCCGGCGGGGCCGCGTAGAAGCTCGATACGACGATCCGATCCGGCTTACCCATGAGCAGGCGATAGAGGAAGACGTCTCGATAGGACATGATGCGATCTACCCATCGCATGGCCGGGCGGCAGTGAACAAGGATGCCGTAATGATCGAACCCCACCCTCGAGATGCCCAACCGGGCGGCGATGCGGTGCGTCCACAGCTCCGCATCGGAGATGGCCACCTCCGGCCGAAAGCGTCGGACTTCGTCGGCCACGCGTAAGAACGTTCCGCTGCCGACGGCCCAATTGAACAGGATGGGGGCATTCCGACGCAGGGTCTCCCACGTGGAGGCCCTACCGTTCTTGCCATAGCCGTACGACAGCGTGGGAACGCGCAAGACCGGATAGCGATCGTGCAGGGTCTCGTACGCATCCCCCCCGGCGAGAACCATGACGGCGTGTCGACGGGTCAACTCCGGCAGGACGGCCAACGCGCGCGTCGCGTGGCCCTGGCCGTATCCATGTACCCCATATATGATTCGCACGGACGGATCCTCCTGTCCCCCTGCGGAGATCCGCAGACCATCGCCCTCCGCCACACGAGACCGACCACGCTCCGGTCGTGTCTTTACGAGCGACCGAATCGATGCCGCCGTTCAGGGATCGCGGCCTATCGACCCGGCATGCGCGCGAGAGGGCGCGAAACACCTACTGAAAGGTACGACTCGAGCATGAGGAGTCCGTTACACTCGTATCAATTTGCCACTAGATTTAGGGTCCGGGCGGGTCCATACGCCTATGGGTGGGGTTATCGGACGTGAGGAGGTGGCGAGCCAACCCGCCGGATCTCGGCGCTTCGCTGCCGACTCTCGATAGGACTGCACCCTCGGGGAGATTTGGCAGACCCTTCTCTGGCCGTGCAGACGACGTATGGTCCTTACTGGGAGAATCCCAAGCACCTCGCGGCTCGAGGCGGAGCGCTGGAGCATGACCGAGGCCGTCGAGTTCTCTCGGCGGCTGCACGACGCCGGCTTCCGCATGGCCGTCTACATCTTCAGCGGGGCGTTTTTGTGGGAGCCATTCTTTCAGGAGATGCCGCAGGCGAAGGATTGGGTCCTTCTGGACGTCCGCGGCAAGACCCTCATCTACGGGAAGGCCACGTACCGTTACCGGTGGAGCCGGAACCACCCGGATGCCCGGGCGTTCTACAAGAAGATCGTGCGCTTCGCCGTCGAGGAGATCCGTGCGGACCTGCTCCACTTGGACAACTGGCGGCCCATGTCGTAGCTGGGTACTTCCTGTTACCATCCCGAAGCGAAACGACCCAAACCTTACGGAGGCATCAGCACGACCATGAACAGCCCTGCCGGCAATGTGGATAGCGTTACCGTTCGGCTCGGTTGGCCGAGCATTATGGTCGCGCTCGTGGCTTGCGTTGTCGGCCGCGCGGCAGAAGAGCCATCCCGGGAGAAGCTCCTACTGGAGCTTTCGTTCGAGGGGAACCTGGCCGACGCGTCGGCCGGCAGGCAGTTGTGCACGCTGCAAGGCACGATGGAGTCCGTCGACGGCAAGCACGGCCGGTGCGCGTCGTTCGACGGAAAGAGCTGGGTGGACACGGGGATCATGCAGAAAGACCTCGGCGAGGCGTTCACGGTCGAATGCTGGGTGAAGCCGGCCGGACAGCAGAACCGATACGCGGACATCTTCGGCAATCACGTCGGCGAAGGGCTCGGCTTCGTCCTTCAGCAGGACGCCTCCGCGACGAACCAGTTCATTGGCGGCTACGGTGCGGGCGACGGCAAGTGGGTGCTGACGGATGCGGTTTCGCTGGCGGCCGACCGCTGGCAGCATGTCGCTTTGGTCAAGATACGGAAAGGCATTCGCTTCTACGTGAACGGCGTGCTGGTCGCTGAACGGCAGGGCCCCGCGCCGGCACCGCCGTCACCGATGCCCGTGGCCGTGGGGCTCGGCTACACCGATAAGGCCCGATGCGTCCGCGGGCTGATCGACGACTTCCGCATCTGGAAGAGCGCCCTCACTGACTTCGCTCATGCGGGTATCGATCCGGCCGCCGCGCGGGAGACACGCGCCCAGTACCTCGATGCCACACCGCGCCCGGCCGCCGGCGCGCTCGTCGATTCGTGGACGCTCGGCACGGAAGATACACGAGTGACTCTCGGCGTGACGAACAAAGGCGAGATGGTCCTCGCGGAACTATCGTGCCCGGCGGCCGACTGGAACTGGATCGCCAAGCCGGTAACGTTCGGTCTCTGGCCCTACGCCGAGGTTGCCGGCAAGAGCAAGCCGCTGCGATGGCGATTCGTCGACGCGGTCCTGAAGGACGCGGGGCGTCAGCTCACACTGCGGTTCGCGTGCGACGAGCCGGCGCTGGAGATCGCTTCGCATTGGCAGGCCCGTCCGGGCCCCGGCCCGATCCATCACAGCCTACGAATCCGCAACCGCTCGGACCGGCCGGTGACGATCGGCGAGCAGGCCACGTTCGACTTGGACCTGACGGGGGCGGCGACGCTGTGGCGGTTCCACAGCGATGGCATTACGCCGGATCCGGTCGGCGTGTATCGCAATGCGATCTCGACCGACCCGGTGGGTAGGCGGTACGCGGCGCGAACGACGCCGAGCGGCGAGTTCATTCCGTACATGGTTCTCGATGCAAGCGAGCCGCACGGCGTTTACATGGGTCTGGAGTGGAGCTTCTGCCGGATCGATGCGATAACGCTGGCAACGGACGCGGAACCGACGGTCCGCGTCCGCGCCGGGAACATCGCGGATCTCCGCGCCGAGCTTGCCCCCGGCGAGTCGCTCGAGGTGCGTCCCGGTTTCCTCGGCGCATACCGCGGCGATCTCGATGACGCGGGCAACGCGCTTCGGCGTTGGCTCTTCCGGTATTGCGTGCCCGAGATCCTCCGGCAGGACCCGAACTACCCGAAGGTCCAGTGGAACGCCTTCGGCGCGACCGGCAAGAAGCCGGGTAGCTGGGACCCCATCGAGAAAAAGTACTATCCGTTCATCGACGACATCGTCCCGCTCGGCTTCGAGGAGGTCATGATCGACGTGGGTTGGTGGCAGGGCGGCGAGCCCGACTCCGACCAGGCCGACTGGCCTTCCGGGATGCACAAGGCCGCCGACTATGCCCACGCCAAGGGCATGCGGTTCGGGCTCTACTGGACGGACGACCTCGACATGTCCAGCCCGGCGGGTCGGCGGCGACGCGCGGATCGAATTCGCAGGCTCTTCCAGGAATACGATGCCGACATGTGGCGGTCCGACTGCACGCGCGGCGAGGTCATCGGCCCTTCGTTCGCCGCGACCCGTGGCTTCTACCAGATGGTCGACGCGTTGGCTCGCGTAATCTACGGCTTCCAGTGGGAGAACTGCTCCGGCGGCGGACGCATCAAGGACTATGGCGCGATGCGCCGCGCCGTGAAGATCTTCAACTCCGACACGTACTCGGCCCTCCACGTCCGGCAGGGCTTCCACGATAGCTCCTTCGCCTTCCATCCGGCCCAGCTTGAGGGCCATCTCGGGAGCGTGGACGGCCGCTTTCGCCCCCAGGGTGTCGCGGGCATGCGCTATGCGTTCCGCTCGACGTCAATGGGCGCTCCGGAGTGGTTCCTCGATGCGCCCAACGGCGGCAACGGGAACGCCCCTTGGACGCAGCAAGAAAAGGAGACCATCCAGGCGTGCGTCGAGACCTACAAGACACGGATCCGCCCGCTGGTCCGCGAGGCGAATCTCTATCACCTCTTCGCCCGCCCCGACGGCCGACGGCGCGACGGCATCGAGTACTACGACCCGGCGAAGGGCAAGGGCGTCGTGTACCTCTTCCAGCCCTCCGAAGAGACCGAGGCCAAGCCGGTTCGGTTCAAGGGGCTCGATCCGACCAAGGCGTATCGCGTGCGGTTCGAGGACGGCAGTAATCCGTCGACGGTCAAGACCGGATCGGAGCTCAGGAACAAGGGCCTGCCCGTGCGGCTCGAGGGCAAGGGCGTCTCGGAGCTGATCTTCTTCGAGGTCGCACGGTAGTCCGCCGGCCGGCGCGGCGAGGTCTTTACCGGCGTTCCTTCGGCGAGGGGAATCTCAGTGCTACTCGAACTCCAGGCCGAAGAGCTTCGCCTTCTCCATCTTGAACCGCAGATACATGAACTCGCCGTCTTTGAAGCCGAGGTCGTCCTTCTCGTTCCACGTCACCGGCGTCCAGTGCTGGTCGCCGATGATGGGCTTACAGTCGCCGAAGGTGTGGCCTTCGATCGCCCGGCCGTTCTGGCCGACGACCTCGACGAGGATGCTGCCCGCCCGTTTGGTCAGCGTGTTGATCCGCAGCTTGCGTCCGGGCGGCATGAAGCCGACGGTGGCGAACTCGCCGCGGACACAGGCCTCCAAGGCGATCAGCCGACCCTTCGGCCAGACCGC
The DNA here is from genome assembly GCA_964550865.1 of uncultured Planctomycetales bacterium. Classification (GTDB taxonomy): domain Bacteria; phylum Planctomycetota; class Phycisphaerae; order UBA1845; family JAFGLZ01; genus JAFGLZ01. The sequence continues at coordinate 6,241 of CAZKCX010000028.1, read as the reverse complement.
GTAGCCCGTCTGGTAGCTCCAGTTGCCACGCGGGTATTTGTGCGGAAAGGCGAAGCCCGTGTACGGAAGCACGAAGTCGCCGTTGGGCAGCTCTACCAGGTTCGGCGAGGCGAAGATGCACCCGCCGTCGAACGCCCCGAACGGCCCCGTCTTCAACACGTACCCGCCGGGCAGGTAGTGCCACACCTTGCCGTCATGGCTCGAGGCCACCAGCACGCTGCACGAATCGTCGCTCGTGTGCCAGACCGTCGGAAAGAGCAGGTGGTGGTCCGGCGCGCCGGGGATCGTCGTCTTGCAGTTGGTATAGAGCGTATCCGACGGCAGCAAGGCCGGGCCGGGCTCGAGGATGATGTGGGAAAGCGGGAAGGCGCGGAAGTCGTCGCTCTCGGTCCGACCGATCGAGCGCCGCCCCACGTTGAGCCAGCTCAGGCTCCGATCCTCCGGTCCCCGTTTGCTTCGCCGCCCGACGCTCCAGTTCCGCGTGAAGACCACGTACTTCCGCAGGCGCGGGTCGTACTCGGCCACCACCTGCGTATCACAGTGCTCGATGGCCAGCGGATCGGGCAGGTGCTTCCAGCGTAGCCCGTCCGGCGAGACGGCCCCGAGGATGCCGAAGACCTCCCCAACATCGGCGCGCCAGGCGCGGTGCTCGCACTCTCCGGGACGACGCTTGCGGTAGGCCTCGACACGATCGGGGGCGATCCGCCCTTCCTTGACGGCCTTGTAGCGCTCTTCCGGCGGGCCGGCGGGATCGATGAAGACCGTTCCGGGGTTGGTATCGATCAGGTTGTTGTCCTTACTGCCGTTGAAGTCCACGATGCCGAGGTTCGGGCGTCGCCAGTTCAGCCCGTCGCCGGACTCAAAGTAGCAGGCGTACTTGGTTCCGTCCTTGGCCTCGGAGCCGCCCCATCCCTTGTATTTGCCCTCATGGTGGATGAGCGTGGCAATGCTCACGCCCTTGCCCTCCCACGGGCGCTCGAACTTGAGGATCGGTCCCCGCTTCTCGGCGGGCTGGGCGACGAGGCGAATCCCATGCGGGTAGTCGTGTCGCCGGAAGTGCGCGCCCCACGGGCCTTGCGAGCCGACGACCGTTACGGACTTCCCCTCATCGTCGACCCAGGCGAAACTCCCCGGCCGGATGTAGTGCCAGTTCGTGAAGACGATGCGCTTGCCCGTCAGCTCGTACGGCTCGCCCGTGCGAGGCAGCTCCGGCGGCGGCTTGACGTCGGCTGCGGGGGCATCCTCTATGCACCACGCACCGAACAGCAATCCCACCGCGGCAGCTACGGAAACTGGAACGACACGCCCGGGGGAAGGAGATATGGGATTGGTCATAGTGTCAGCCCTCGTCGGGGAAGAATGAAACGGCTTCATCGCTCCTTTGAGACAAATTGAAAGGCGTACAGCTTGGCGCTCCGCATCTCGAACCGAAGACGGACGGGTTGGAGCCCTGGAACTCGACGATACCGAGCTCGGGCTTGGTCCAGTGCACGCCGTCGGTCGAGACCGCATAGCAGAGGTAGGCGTGCTCTTCCCACGAGTTCGGCGTGTGCCACTGGTCCTTCGAGAAGCAAGAGTAGTACATCCGGCAGAGCTGTCCGTCTTGGATGACGGTGAAGTAGCTGGTGAGGCGGAAATCCTCCCAGGGCTTGTCGGCGTGCAGAACCGGCCCGCGCTTGACGGGCGGGTTCATGACGATGCGGACGTTCTCCGCTTCCTCGATGAACTTGCGATCGAAGAAGAGCTGCTTGCCCGAGCCGATTCGAATAGCACCGGGGGACCCGTCCGCGGCCAGCGCGATCGCCGCACAGCCCGCGGAAGCGAAGACGGCGAAAGACAGAATGTTCCACCGTCGTGTGCCTCGCCTTATCATGATCGTCCTTTCCTCGTTCGCCCGCCCACCGACCGGCGATAGTGCGGCTCACGACGCGAAGACGCCAGGGCACCGGACACGGGCTCGCGCCGTGCGGCCAACCAGGGCCTCGCCCGGGCGATGCTCGCTCAGGGGGTAGCGCATGTCAATTCTGTCCGAATTGCTTGACAGCCGCGAAATCGGTGTTATTCTAGTTCTATAGAACTACAACGCACGGAGGACGTCCTGATGGCCCGACCCCGCAGCAGCCGGCCCACCGACCGCGAGCTCGAGATCCTCCAGATCCTCTGGCAACGCGGGTCGTGCGGGCTGGGTGAGATCCACGCGGAATTGCAGGAGCGACGCAGTGTGGCCAAGACCACCGTCGCCACGGTGCTCAAGACCATGCTCGAGAAGAACCTGGTCAAACGATCCGACTCGGCGAACGGCTACGTCTGGTCGGCCCGGGCGACGCAGGAGGCGACGACGCGAGGATCGATTCGCACGCTCTTGAACCAGTTCTTTGACGGCTCGGCGAAGGACCTCGTCGCGCACGTGCTTGAGGAGAAGGCATTGACGGAACAAGAGCGCGAAGAGCTTCGCCGGATGCTGGAAGAGGGAGAGGAGTGATGCTTCGTATCCCGCTATCCATTGGATCGGAGCAACACAATCCGAGCCCGCCTGTCCTCAGGCGGGTCGCACCGGGCTGGGGACAGCCCGGCTCTGAATGGCGGGTTTGTCTGACCGGACCGGGGATGGATCGGCTGCGAACCATGGATGTGTCTCGGATTGGACCGGGCTGAGGACCCGGCTTCGTCCTTCGACAGGCTCCCTTCGGTCCGAGGTCTCAGGATCGAGGACAGGACTTCGCCGTGGCATCCAGCCCGGCTCAGCCAAGCGACTCGCAGGAGTGTCTGAGCAGTTGAACGCTTCCGCCCCATGTGGGCCAGCCGCCCTCGGCTGGCGGGTGCCCCATGTGGGTCAGCCGCCCTCGGCTGGCGGGTTTGACGGGTCACGGCCGGGGGCGGCCGTGCCACACTGCTGAGACGCTCTTCGAAGCAGGTTGGCGTTTTGGAGCACGTGACATGTATGCATCACTCGTCGAATCAGGCATCTGGTTGGCGCTCGGATGGACGATGCTGCACTTCCTGTGGGTGGGCGCCGCGATCGGCGGGCTGACCTGGATCGGCCGGCGGGCGCTCGTCAGGGCAACGCCGGAACTCCGCTACGTCTTGACGCTCGGCTGTCTCGCGGCGCTGACGATGGCGCCCGTCGCCATCGGCATGGTCGTCTACGAGCCGCCACCTGTCGAGGTTGCGATCACACCGCAGGAGGATGCCGCTTCGTTGAGTGATATGGGGGTCCCCGTTTCGTTGCAGTCCACAGAGCAAGGAACGGTGGATCAAGATGCACCGTACCTGGTTGAATTCGTGTACCCCACCGCTGAAGCGGTGGGCCACCCAGAGAAAGCGGGCCGTCCAAAGAAAGTGGGCCACCCAGAGGAAGTGTGCCATCCACAGGGGGTGGGATACCCAAACAAAGTGGGCTACCCAAAAGGGGCGGGCCACCCAATGGAGGAAGGTCGCCCCGGTGACGGAGGCAATCCCGAGCGACTCCTCGTTGATGATGCCGGGACGGCGTTTGAGCAAGCGCTCGGGGAGGCACCGGAGTCCCCCGCGCGTCGTTGCGCCGACGGAATCACCTGCGGAACCGTCTCCAGTAGTGGAGAGCATGAACAGGGCACCCGCTCGGCCCGCCGCGAGGCTGGCCAAGTTCCACTCTTTCGCAACGACGGGGCGATACGCGGTGGATGAGGATATCCCCGTCGATCTTGTCGTCGGGACGGACGAGCACCCGAAGATCGCCGAGATCGCTTCGCTACAGTTCGTCGAGAGAGAGGGGCAACGGTACGCGTCTATCCGCGCCGTCATAGAACGGCCCGTGCAGGGGACGCTTTCGTTTCAACTAGGCCTGAGGGGCGCAGAAGGGAAACACTGGCTTGGGTGGTCCGCCCAGCTGCCGCTCAATCCAACTACCTCGACGCCCACGTACCCGCGGACGCACGTCTTCAAGCTCGCGCTGGGGAGAAGCAGGCCTCGCATCCGCGACGAGAACACCCAACGCGACGAGCGGCCTCCGACGTACAGGCTGCAGGCCTGGCTCTCTCCACTGGAATCCTGGCGGCACGGGCGGTCCGCGGACGCGGTGAAGGTGTCCACCGATGTCACGTCACTCGAGATCCTGGGCGTCGGCGGATGGACCGGTGAGGGGGTGTCCTGGTGGAGGCCGGACGGTCGTCCATTAGCTTCGCCGACGAAGCTGAAGCCCAGGGAAGGACCTCAATGGGATCCGGATTACGTTAGGAAGTACTGGCTCCTCGTGCGCTCGGACGGCGCCCCCGAGGACGTCTGGTTTGGCCCATGGCCTGACATGAATGCCGTGCCCTCGGCGGAGCAGGCGATCGGCCCGGACGGGGAACCGATTCCGAGACACTGGGTTCTCCCGCTGCGGCTTCCCGCCGACCAGAAGGAGGTCTTGCAGGCCTACGGCCTGGCGCTGGGCCCTTGGAAGACGCTGACCAGTCATCGTGCGAGCCGCGGTCCTATCGACATCAACGCCCAAGGCGCGCGGTGCAGGATCAGCGAGATCATGCCAGATTCGAAGCACCCGGACCGAACGCTCGTCAGGGCCGTCTGTAAGGGGAAGTGGGACGTTCGCGCTGTGGTCGTCGACCACGATGGGAAGGAGCATGCGCCGATCAACGCCCCGGATTCGAAGAGACAGCTCGGCCGCATCTGGACATCGCATTGGTCCCAGCGTCTGGTCTTTGACGTGCCGTTGGATGACATCAACCTGATCCGTTTCCAGCAGCGAACACGAAAGCACTTCGTGATCACGGGGATCTCGCTGGAGCCCGGGCGGATCACGCAGCCGCGGATCGCCCTGTATCTGAGCCCTGGCGAGGAGACCGGATCTACGCAAACCTCTCCGTGACATGGAACGCCCTCGCGGAAGAGCGGTGGCGGTTCACGGTGATGCTGGACGGCGAGGACGAGGAAGCACTGGCGCGGGCCGACCGCACGGAGGAGACCCACCGGCAAGTCGAAGGCGGCGTCTCGAAGCGACTCGAACGCGAACTGGCCTTCAGCTTCGGGTCCGACGTAGACCTCGACAAGGTCTCGCGGTTCCAGGTCAGGATCCTCCCGCTCGACGACGCGTCAGAGCCGTACGTGCCCACCTTCGGCGTGAGCCGCGCCGCGCGCAAGGGCATCCAAAGACAGATCCTCCTGCACGTGGGTAACCAAAGCTGGACGTACTTCGCGTACCTGCCGGAGCAGTATGTGAAGCAGGAGAAGCGAGGCGTCAAGAAGCCCAGGCACCCCAAGACGGAGGACGGCCGGTGGCCACTGGTGGTTTCCTTCAATGGAGCGCGGCCATTCGACGGCCCGATCGGACAGGTCGCCACGTGGTATCGGGAGGCCGACCGATACGGCTTCATCGTGGTGGTGCCGCGCTTGTTTGGGGACGGGAGCTATCTGCTGGCCCGACTCGAGGGCTGGGACATCGACTCAACACCAGAGGTATGGGGCGCCACCCAGTCCCAGTCGACCGCGTACGTCCGCGAGGGCGTCGAGAACGCCGTGGTCGTCATGCGCGACGCCATGTTCCGATGGCCGATCGCAACGGACCACGTCCTGGCGACGGGCTGGCTCACCGGCGGAACGATTGCACACAGCCTGGTCAACCGCCACCCGGAGCTGTTCAGTTGCCTGGCCGTTCGGCAGGCACCTTTCTCGGCCGACTTCTTGGATCCCGCCAGGGTGAAAGAATACGCGAGCATGCCGATCGGCGTGTTCTGGACACAGAAGGACTTCGCGTACGTGCAGTCGACCTCTCGCCGGGCCGTCGAATGGTATCGGAAGCGCGGCTGCCGCGATGTGAGTTTGGGCGTGTTCGCGCCGCCGGATCACCGGCGCATGCCGGAGGTCGCCGCGACGTTCTTTGCGATGCATTGCGGCATTACTCCTCGCAGGCCGGTCCGCTTCCGACGCATGGTCGAGAGCGAGGGCCGCACCCGAGCGGCCTACGATCACGCACTGGAGGGGACTCGGGCGCCGCAACGCACGCAGTCGTTCCACGTCTTCCCCGATTCCACGGCCAAACAGGTCGGTCGGGCGTATCAGGGTTTCGCCGAGGAGGTCATCGAGGCAGACTTCAGCGAGGAGGCCTCGACGGCGGCCTTTTAGGGTTCCACGACGTTCGACGCAGGGAGGAAGGTACCGGTGAACTTCATCTTGACAGGGACGCATAAGGAAGGTAGGCTCAAGGTACGCTTGCGGGGTAGAGCAGTTGGCAGCTCGTCGGGCTCATAACCCGGAGGTCGCAGGT
>CAZKCX010000027.1:4768-20482 GCA_964550865.1 uncultured Planctomycetales bacterium | reverse complement strand
TCTGAAGAGGTGGGCCACCCATCGGCTGGACGCCCATCGAACGAGTTGCGACACAACTTAGGATCGGTACGACGGGCATCGGCAGTTCAGCTTCTTCTTGCAGCCTTCCTGCCGGCCGGCGGATTCTTCCCGTGACGGCCTGAGCGGTCCTCGGGCCGACGCTGCGGTATGCCCGGGTATGATGCACACCAAGGGAATCCTGTAAAGCAGGGGTCCGCCGGGCTTGTCCCCCTGCGACGAGCATCTAGAATGCTTGCCGGTCTCGAGATCGGCGGTCGAGTCGCCGAAAAATCTCGGCGGGGGTCGGTCTCGGTCCGAGCGGGGCATTCCGGCCGGGAGGACGAATGATGGTGTGGTTGCTTTCCGCGGTGTGTTGCATCCATCTGGCTGGGGCGAAGCCTCCGGGCGAGGGTTCGCTGCCGGAGTTCGTCAGGAACGCCCGCTCCTTGGTGTCGTTCGGTCGGACGTCGCGACTGGGCTTTAACGCGTTCCATGTCCAAGGCCTGCTTGTGACGGACGCCCATATCTTCTTCACGAGCGTCAACGTGCTGAAATCAGAGGCCTGGATCTTCCAGCTGGACGCACGGACATTGAAGCCGTTGGGCAAACGCGAGCTGTCCATCGGACGGGATATCCATCCCGGGGGGATCGACGCGGACGCGCGGTGTATCTGGGTGCCGGTGGCCGCATACCGGAAGCACAGCCATACGCACATCCTCACGGTGGATCCGCAGACGCTCGACGTGACCAGACGCTTTGAGGTCCCGGATCATATTGGGGCCGTGGCCCGCCACGAGGACATGCTGATCGGCGCGAATTGGGGCGCCGAAGAGTTTTACTTCTGGACGTTGGACGGTCGGCTCAAGGCGAAGAAGAAGAGCCCCACCGGTGTCGCCTACCAGGATTGCAAGGGCATCGGCAGTTGCCTGGCGTGCCTCGGCGGCGGCTACCTTGACTGGATCGACGTGAAGGCATGGAAGCTCGTCAAGCGGTTCCGTGTGGGGCGGTCCCTCCGCGGGTCATCGTTGAGCCGGGAAGGCCTGGGATTCCTCGGCGAGTCCGTCTTCTTTCTGCCCGACGACGGTCGGCACGCCCGAATCTACGAGTACCGCTTCTCGGCCCGAGCCGAGAGGGGGGAGGGCGGGACAACCCTGCCCGCGACGTCGAGACCTTTCGGCCACGATGGGCCGTCGCGATGACGCATGCCCGCGCCGGACGCCGGTAGGACAGATCACCGGCTTCGGCCCGCACCCGAGGGTTTCGGATCCGTGCGACTTGCGTTCGACGGTCTGGCCGTGCGTCCCGTCGATTCAGCTCGTCTCGTCCCCCGAGGGCCCTCTTTCCGGGTGGTCGGAAGGTCGCTGGACGGGTGGTTCATCGTTGGGATCGACGGCCGAATGGAGCTCCTGTTCCAAGGATTCCAGATGTGGGCAGGTGTCATGGCAGTCGCAATCGCAGGTCGCTTCGCCACGAAAGGTCTTGCGCATGTGGCGGGCGACCGCTGCGATGGAGATGCCGACGACGACGGCCACGATGACGTATTCCCACCACATTGCCTTAGGTTCCGGTCGGCTCGCCGGATACAAAACCCCCTTCATCCCACGAAGAGCCACTGCCCGACCTGATAGACGAGCGTTGCGAGCACGAAAGCGGCGGCCGTGCTGTAGACGGTCGCGAAGCCCGCCCACTTCCACGATCCGCTCTCTCGTCGAATGACCGCGACGGTCACGAAGCACGGGGCATAGATCATCACGAAGACCATCAGCGCGAACGCCCGAACGGGGTCCCAGGTGGGATCCCGGGTGAGGTGTTCCGACAGCGTCCGCGAGGCGTCCGGGTCCAGCTCGCCCATGGAATAGGCCGTCCCCATCGTGCCGACGATGACCTCCTTGGCGGCGAAGCCGCCGATGAGGGCGATGTTCGTACGCCAATCGAAGCCCGCCAGCTTGCTGATCGGCGTGACGGCCGTGCCGATTCGGCCCGCCAGACTGCTGGAGAGCTGCTTTTCGGCAACACGATTGTTGACCTCAACGTCGGTCAGTCCCGAATTTGTCTTTGTGACCTGGATGCGTGCCGCTTGCTTATCGATTCGTGGGAAGTACATGGCCGCCCACAAGATCAGGTTGACGGCAAGGATGATCGTGCCGGCCTTCCTGACGTACATCCAGGTGCGTTCTCCGGTGTGCAGAAGCACGCCCTTGAGCGTGGGGAAGTGGTAGGCGGGCAACTCCATCACGAAGGGCGTTTGCTCGCCCTTGACGACGAACCGCCGAAGGCACCAGGCCGCCGCCAACGCCACCACCCAACTCAGTGCCCAGAGCAGGAACATCATTCGGGCCTGATGCTCGGCGAAGAACGCCGCGATCAGCATGAGGTACACGGGGATTTTCGCGCCGCAGTTCATCAACGGGGCCACGAGCATCGTCACAAGTCGGTCCTTTTCCTCCCGGAGCGTCCTCGTGGCCATCACCCCGGGCACGGCGCAGCCGCCCCCGCCCAGGCCTCCGGAGACGATCATCGCCAGAATGCTCTTGCCCTGAAGGCCGAAGAGCTTGAGCGCGCGATCGAGTATGAACGCCACACGTGCGATGTAGCCCGTATCCTCCAACGCGGCGACGAACAGGAACATCACGAAGATCAACGGGACGAACGAGATGACCCCGCCCACCCCGCCGATGACGCCGTCGTGGAGCAGGGAGTAGAGCAAGGGGGTTGTCGCCTCCAGTGGGGCGATCGACTTCTGGCACCACTCGAAGAAGAGCTCGACCCATCCGGTCGGGCTTCGACCGAACAGCCACGGCCACTCGTCGGCGACCTTGAAGACCGAGACGAATAAGGCGTAGACCACGCCGGTCAGGATCAGCGGTCCGACAACCCGATGGCAGACGATGCTGTCGATCTGGTCCGTGAGGTCTTGCCGCGATTCCCCGCCGGCGTAGCGAACGCAATTGCGCACGACACCGGCGGCGAAGCCGTAGCGGCGCTCCGCGATGATGATCTCCGCCGATTCGTCGAAGTGCTTTTCGATCGCGCGGATGGCCCGGTTGGCCTCGGCTTCGATGGTTTCGTACTCCGCGGCCTCCGCTCGCAGCAGCGTATGGACCTCCTGGTCCTTCTCGATCAGCTTGACGGCCAGCCACCGGGGCACGTATCGAGCGGCCAGGGAGGCGTCGGAGGCAATGATGTCCGTTAGCGTGCGAACCTCGGTCTCGACCTCGTGCCCGTAGTGGATGCGAGGCAGCTTCGGGGCGTCGGGATCTTCGGCGACGTGCGCGCAGGCGGCCAGGACGTCGGAGACTCCCTCCCCTCGACTCCCGACCGTCGGAACCACCGGCGCGCCCAACAGCTGGGACATCTGCTCGACGTCGATGCGGAGCTGGCGGCGTTGGGCCACGTCGATCATGTTGAGCGCGATGACCAGCGGGCGCTCCGTCTCGAGGAGCTGGGCGGTCAGGTAGAGATTGCGTTCGAGGTTCGAGGCGTCGACGACGTCGATCGCTACGTCCGGCTTGTCGTCGATCAGGAAGTTCCTCGCAACGACCTCCTCCAGCGAGTAGGCCGTCAGCGAGTACGTCCCGGGGAGATCGATGATGCGGAACTCGCGGTCCCCGAGACGCGCCTTGCCCTCCTTCCGAGCGACCGTCACGCCCGGCCAGTTGCCCACGCTCTGGATCGTGCCCGTCAGGTGGTTGAAGAGGGAGGTCTTGCCGCTGTTGGGATTGCCCGCGATGGCGACGGAGACGGGAGCGCGCTTCGGGGTCGCGTTTCCCGCCGGCGCGCTGTCTGTCGTCGCCATCGAGATCACGCGTCCACCTCGATCTGCCGCGCCTCCCGGTCACGAATGGCCAGGTAGTAGCCCTTGACGGTCACCTCGATCGGATCCCCCAGCGGCGCGCGGCGCTCCACGCGTATGGGGCTCCCGCGCGTGATGCCCATGTCGAGCAGGCGCTGACGAATGGCGCCGTTGCCTCCGATCTTCGTGATCGTGGCGATTTCCCCTTCCAGCATTTCGCTCAGCTTCTTGATCATGCAAGTCGTCCGTAGGTGGATCTGGGTCGTCCGGGGCCGAGGGATCAGGCGTTCGCTTCGTCCCCGCCCGCCGCCTTGGTCTTGGATGCCGATGCGGTTTCCGTCAGTTCCTCCACGATGATGCGTCTGGCCATCCCTCGACCGACGGCCAGGCGCGTCGTGCCGATCGAGACGATGACCGGTCCGAACCAGTTCGTGTTCTGCCGTCGCACGATCGAGCCGATCCGCAAGCCCATATCCGTGAGCCGCTGCGTCATCTCGTGGCCGCCGCCGAGGCTCACGACGCGCACCTTCTCCGCCGCGGCCGCCTGATCCAGCGGGAACCGGGCAGGGCGCTCGGCGGTGCACGTCGGGCAGATCCCATGGATCTGGAGATGCGTGTGCACCGCCTGGAAGCCCGTCTTCTTGCTGATCTCGGCGACCTGGTGGGTCAAGGGGCACTCGACCTCCACGACCCGTCCGCAGTTGACGCAGATGATATGGTCGTGGTGCCGACCGATGTGGACGTGGTCGAAGCGGGTCTTGCCGTCCTCGGCCCGAATGGGGACGGCCAGTCCGTAGTGCACGAACTGCTCGAGCACCTCCCGCACGAACGGGACGTCGATCTGCGGGTTTTGCTCCCCCAGCTCCGCGGCCAGTTCCTCCGCCGTGGTGTGGTCCTCATGGGCGAGGAAGGCCTCGAGTACCCGCGAGCGATCTCCCGCGCGACCGAAGCCGTCCTGCGCGAAGACCTGTCGAAACTCGTTGGCGATCTTCTCGTGGACCTCCACGTCCGGTCCTCCAATCCGCGGTCCTGCCTCGACGCCGAGGCGCGACAGCGCGACTGCTGTGCGTCTTGTCGGCGCTCAGGACTGCCGTGCCGTTTGCCGTCTCCGTCTCTTGCTGCCTTTTCGTCCAAGGACGAACTCATCCAACCGATCACACGCCTCGTCACTGAGCAGGTGCTCGACCTTGCAGGCATCCGCCTCCGCTTGTTCCGGGTCGACGCCCAGCACGTCGGCGAGGAATTCCTTGACCAGGCGACGACGGTGGCGAATCTGGTCGACGATGGCCTGCCCTTCGTCCGAGAGGGACAGGAAGCGATTCGCGTCTTCCACGACGAGCCCTCGCTCCTTGAGGGACCGCATCGTGATGGAGACGCTGCCGCGGGTGATCTCCAGATACCGGGCGACGTCCACGGCCCGCGCATAGCCCTGGCTGGCCGTCAGGTAGTTGATGGCGGCCAGGTAATGGCTCGCGCTATGCGTGACGTCCCCGGAATCGTATTCCTTCCAGTGATCCAAGATCCGCTCCAGAACGCTCCGTCGTCCTCCATACCGTAGCGGGATTTGTTTGGCAAGTCAAACAAGAATATACTATACCTAACAATCGGATAGTATGCCAATCCACTTTCGTTTTCCTTTCCGAACTTTCCGCAACCGGGGCAACACGCGCCCCTCCGGCGACAGGAGAGATCGCGGTGGCCTGGCCAGCGATACCCGGATGGCTTGTCGTCGGGCAAGAGCCGCATGGCCTTCGCTTGGGAATGGTCGGAGCGGCGCGGGGGTCGTCGGACAGCGTCACCGGATGCTTGACGTTCGTGCCGATCGGGCCCATAGTGCAAGGCCATCACCAACCGTTGAGGCAGGATTTCGTCGGAACAGACAAACCGGAGGTCAAGGAATGACACAGCGACGCAGTCTGAGCCGTAGGGGATTTCTCGCCCGGACGGCGGGCGTGGGCTTTGCCGCGCCCTACGTGCTCACCAGTTCGGCGCTCGGCAGCGACGAGAAGGCCCCCGCCAACAGTCGACTCACCCTCGGCTTCATCGGCGTGCGAAACATGGGCGGCAATCACCTGGGCCGCTTCCTCCCGAACCGCCGGGTGGAGGTCGTCTCCGTCTGCGACGTGGACAAGAATGTTCGGGATGCCGCCGCCAAGCGCGTCAAGGACCACTACAACAACACGAAAGAGGTTGCCGCCTACGACGACTTTCGCGAGTTGCTCGCCCGTGACGACATCGACGCCGTCGTGGTGGCCACGCCCGATCACTGGCACGCCCTGGTCTGCATCGCCGCCTGCAAGGCCGGCAAGGATATCTACTGCGAGAAGCCACTGACGCTCACCATCGAGGAAGGCAAGGCCCTCGTCGACGCGGTGCGCAAGTACGGTCGCGTCTTTCAGACCGGGAGTCAGCAGCGATCGCGAGACAACTTCCGCTTCGCCTGTGAACTCGTGCGAAGCGGGCGGATCGGGCGAGTCCACACGGTCATCACCGGCATCGGCGGCGGGCCGACCTGCGAGTGGGAGCCCGAGACCGATCCGCCGGATGGGTTGGACTGGAACTTCTGGCTCGGTCCGGCTCCGTACAAGCCGTATACCCCACGGCGGTGCCACTACGAGTTTCGCTGGATCTATGACTACTCCGGCGGGAAGATGACCGACTGGGGCGCGCACCACAACGATATTGCTCAATGGGGCTTGGGCATGGACGGCACCGGGCCGATCCACATCGACGGTGAGGGCGAGTTCCCAAAGGACGGCCTGTACAACACGGCGACCCGCTTCGAGGTCAAGTACACCTATGCCAACGGCGTGAAGCTGCTTTGCCGAAGCCACACGTCTCGGGGAGGCGTGACCTTCCAGGGCACGGACGGCTGGGTGTGGGTGACGCGCGGGAACATCGACGCCGAGTGCAAATCACTCCTCAACGAGAAGCTGGGGCCCAACGACGTCCACCTCTACCGGAGCACGAACCACCACAACGACTGGCTGGACTGCGTCGAGCGAAGAACCCGGCCGATCTGCGACGTGGAGATCGGCCACCGGTCCGTCACGGTCTGTCACCTGGGCACGATCAGCCTCCGGTTGGGTCGGCCCATTCGATGGGACCCCGAGGCCGAGCAGATCGTCGGCGACGACGAGGCGGCCCGATGGGTGGGCAAGCCCATGCGGGCGCCCTGGTCGCTGAGCTGAGCGGCGGAACGGAAACCTCAGTAGGGACACCAGCAGGGAGAAGACGAAGGAAGAGACAAACGCGGAGAGCGGACATGAAACGAATCCGAACGAGCTGGATGGCGATGGGAATCCTCGGGGCGATGCTGGCCGGCACCGTCGAGACGGCGTGGGCCGGTCAGGCCGAGGTCGACGCGCAGATCAAGATCCTCACCGGGGAGGACGCCGAGGCCCGGCAGAAGGCCCGTCGCGCCCTGGCGGACATGGGCGCCGAGGCCGTTGCCGCACTGCTGAAGGCGGCGGACCACAAGGACCGTTCGATCGCCAAGGCGGCGAAGATGGCCTTGTTCGACATCGTCGCGCCCACCGGCCGACTCGGTGGCGAGTACGAGCGCCAGGCCGTCTGCAAGGTGCTGGCCGCGGAGCTGAACAACGCCGCACTCTCGAAGCGCGTGCGGGACTACGTCTGCCGGCTCATCAGCTATGTCGGCAGGGAAGACGTGGTTCCCGCGCTCGTGACGGCGCTGTCCGCACAGGACGTACGCGAGATGGCCCGTTGGGCGCTCAGCCGAAACCCAACGGACGCCGCCCTGAACGCGCTGCACGACGCGCTCGATAAGGGCGACGCGGCGTTTCGCGTCGGCGTGATCAACGCCATCGGACATCGGGGCAAGCGACGGTCCGTGCCCCTGCTCGTCAAGGAACTGGGGCATTCGGATGAGGATGTCCGCCTCGCGGCCATGCGTGCGATCGCCAAGATCCCCGATCCGTTTGCGATGGACGCCTTGCGGGACATGCTGACGGCCGGTTCCGACAAGCAGAAGGCCGCCGCACGTGCGGACTGGCTGCTCCTCGCCGAGACCTTGCTGGAGAGTGGTCGGCCGGTTGCGGCCGACATGATGTACAACGAGGCGCTCGCGTGGGGAGTAAGCTCCGTGCAGGATCGGTGTGCCGCCCTCTACGGCATCGGCAAGGCCGGGCAGGAGGGCGCGCTCGAGACGCTCTTGAGCGCCGTGCAGACCGCGGACCACGACGACCTCCGAGGCACGATCGTCGAGGCCCTGGTCGAGATGACGTCGCCGCAGGTCACGACCGCCGTCGTCGATCTCTTGACAGCCAAGAAGAAAGGGCTCTTCTCGCGTCGCCCAAGGCTCTCGGACGAGAACAAGGCCGCGCTCGTTCGTGTGCTGACGCGTCGTAAGGACAAGGCCGGTCAGCCCGGCGCCATCGCGGCGCTGGAGTCCGACGCCGAGCAGGTCCGGATCGCCGCGCTGGAATGCCTTGCGGTGATCGGCAACGAGGAGGCCGCGCCGTCGTTGGCGGCCAGCCTGCAGAGCGAGTCGGAGGCCGAGCGGAAGGCGGCCGTCCGCGCGCTCGGCAACCTGCCCGCGCCGCAAGGGCTCCAATGGCTGCAGAAAGAGGTGTGCAAGGACGGCCTGAGTCGGGACTACCGCATCCTGCTCGTCCAGGCCATCGGCGATCGGCGCGAGCCCGGGAGCGTGGATGCGCTGAGTGCGCTCCTCGACAAGGGGCCCGACGAAGCGGTTCGCATCGCCATCTTCGAGGCGCTGGGCACGCTTGGCACGGCGGATGCCCTTCCGACCCTCTTGAAAGGCGTGGACAAGCAGGAGGGGAAGGACCGCGACGCCGCCGAAAGCGCGATGCTCAAGCTCGACGCCGAGGCGACCGATCGCATGATCAAGGCCGTCGAAGGCGCGACGCCGGCGCAGAAGGTTGCGCTGCTCAAGGTCCTCGGTTTCCGACATGACAAGCGGATCAAGGACGTCCTGCTGAGCGGCTATCAATCCCAGAACACCGACGTCAAGGCGGCGGCCATCGAGGGGCTCCGGCGTCTGGCCGATCCGTCGACGCTGTCCGTTCTCGAGGAGGCCGGCGAGACGGGGCCCGCCCGCGGTCCGGCCGTCTCGGGCATGATCAACATTGGTGTCAAGCTCCAGAAGGAGCAGAACAAGAAGGACGAGGCGCTGACGATCTATCACAAGGCCCTCAAGCTGGCCACGCGGGACAAGGAGATCCGTCCGGCCCTCGATCGTCTGGCGGAGATCGCGGATCCGTCCTCGTTCGACGCGATACAGCCCTTCCTAAAGAAGGGCAACGCCAAGCGGAATGCGGCCGAGGCGATGCTGGCGATCGCGCCGAAGCTGCAAGACGGCATGAAGGACAAGGCCATTCCCCCCTTGCGGCAGGCCGTTGCCATTGCCCCGACGTCCAAGCGAGCCGGTGCGGCGCTCAAGAAGCTCCGCGATTGGGGCGTCGACATCGACACCGCCAAGGAAGCGGGCTTCATCACGCACTGGTGGGTCGTCGGGCCGTTCCCCAGTCCGGACAAGAAGATGTTCGAGGGAAAGGCCTTCCCCGAGGACAAGGTCGATCTCGATGCCAAGGGCAAGCACAAAGGTAAGGAGTATGCCTGGAAGAAGGTGCACATCTCCGACCCGAGCGGCGAGATGAACCTCCGCAAGAAGGTGGCCGAGGCCGATAACGTCGCCGCCTACGCGTACGCGGAGGTGACCTCCCCCAAGGACCGGGACGTGCTCTTCAAGATCGGCAGCGACGACGACGTCGTCTGCTGGCTCAACGGCGAGAAGATCCACGCCAACAAGGTAAGTCGAGGGCTGCAGGTCGATCAGGACGTGGTCAAGGCCAAGCTCAAGAAGGGCGTGAACCGGATCCTGATGAAGGTGCTCAACGGCGGCAGCCATTGGCAGATGTGCCTGCGGATCACCGACCCGCAGGGCAAGCCGCTCCAGTTGAAGCAGAGGCAGAAATAGGGTCTACCCGGGCCTAGCCTTTTCGTCCCGGCAGTGTCTATAGTGTCGATGTTCCATCGTCGCATGCGCGACGACGTCGAACGAACCGTGCATGGCCGTTAAGGAGAAAGCGCTATGAAGAGGATTCTATGGTTGCCCGCGTTGAGCCTTGCCCTCGCCGTCAGCATCGGGTGCGATGACGTCAAGACCGTCAAGCAGACCGAGGAGACGCACGTCTCCGAACCGACGATGAAGCCACCGGAAACGGTTCCGGACGTCCAGATGCCTCCGGCCGCGCGCTGGCCCGGAGCGCCGCAAGGCGTCAGCGCCCAGGATGCCCTCATGGCCCGACGGGCGGCCGAGCTGGATGCCTATCGCAAGCTCGCCGAACGGATCAAGGGTCTGCGGATCGACAGCCGGACGTATGTGCGCGACTTTGTGACCGAGTCGGATCAGATCACGGCCGACACGGTGGCCCACATTCGTGGCGTCACGGTGACGCGGATCGCCTTCCCGCCCGGCGAGGGCATCTGTGAGGTCGAGGTCGCCGCCGGCCTGAGCCAGATCTACACCTACGTGAAGGAGCTGCAGACCCGTCATCACCAGGGCGACAACGTCAAGGCCGTCGACTACCAGACCATGCGAAGCGTCAACAAGCAGCAGATCATCACCGCCAGCGGCCAGGGCGCCATCCGCGGCCGCTAGGCATCGAGATGTCCTGCGTCGGGAGGACCCGTCCGTCGGGCGGGTCCTCCGGCGCCTTTCATCGTCAATTCCACCTCGCTCCACGATCTATGGGAGCCCCGCAGCCGCGGGCGCACGATACTTCCGAAATCAACATCAAAGGTGTGCGACGTCGCTTCGCCCGCAGCCGCGGGCGCACGGTACTTCCCGTTCGACGTGCTGGACAGCGGCGGGAGGTGATCGGTCGTGCTACGAAAGGAAACGCGCCCGGCAGGACTCGAACCTGCGACCTCCGGTTTAGGAAACCGATGCTCTATCCTGCTGAGCTACGGGCGCAACGTGCCTTTGGCCCAAAGAGGTACGCGGGGTACGCCGATCCGTACAGACCAACGCATTTCCGCGGCATTGCGGCGCCTGGCCGGCAAGACACTCGGCCGATCGCGGAGCCGCCCTCGTTGCACACCTGAAGATACTCCCTGATCTGCGTGTGTTCAACCCAAGGTGCGGCAGCGGGGCCGCTCTTCGCCGATGGGGTGTACGCGGGCCCGCCGCTGCGTCGAGCGATCCGGGGCGCTTGGCGGAGAATTCACAGAGGCCTTGCTTGATGGTAACGCCGCATCCAGTAAAATAGGGTCGACAAGGCCGTGCAATGGGTAGGAGCGGCCACCTACGCACACGATGCCAAGCGGTGGCCATACCGAGGAAAGGAGCCGACGATGACAAGGAAAGCCATCTCGCGGGTCGCCCTGGCCTTCGCCCTGTTGGCCGTTATGGGCGCGCCCACATGGGCGGACTTCTACGACGACTTCGAGGACGGGTGGTACGAGCGGGATTCCAACGACCCGCTGTATGATCCCTCCGATCCCAACTGGACCGACCCAAACAACCGCGTCTGGAAGGACATCGACAACCCCGACTGGGACATTTATGTTCCGTTGGGGACGTCCGCCGCCGCGACGGCCCAAGACGGCTGGTTGCGTCTCTGGTCGGCGGATGCCTTCTCGCCGTGGGCATTGACCGTGGCCTACGTGGAGAGCGGGGACAAGGATCCGAACACCAGTCCGACCTACTGGGACGACGCGAGCTCGCACTACGTCCTCGCCAGGACGAAGAACTACGACGACCCGAACCGACACCGGGGCAGGTCGGTGCTCTTCCTCAACGCCAACGAGCTGACCTGGAACGGCGGCTACGAGCTCAGCTACGAGCACTACAAGAGCCCGAACCGTCTCTGGGGGATCACCTGCATTACCGGCATGTGGTGGACGAACATCAGCTCCACTTGGGTCACCCCGCGCGACGAGCAGACCGGGTTCTGGATGCTCTTCCAGTTCGTCAGTGACGGCGTCGCCGGCGATCCCAACAACAAGTACCTTCGGGCGGCCTCCTGGGACGGCGATAAGTACGATTGGGACGGGACATGGGAGCAGAACTCCAACGTCCATCTCGGGGCGGATCCCAATACCTTCGACGATCCGAACGCGGCGCTCTTCTATGAGAACATGGGCGGACGCACGGCCGTATGCTCGTATGGCGACGCGTACTGGCATCCAGACGGCTATCCCTCCGACATCGGTTTCGACGGGATCGAGGGGCGGACGGGCGAATTCGATCCCGATCCGAAGGGCTTGGACCTCACGGTCAGCCACCCGGAGAACGGCTACGTGACCGTCGACCCGGACGGGCAGTACATGCGAGATGCGAACGACCCGTTCGACCCGAACCCGTTCGACCCGAACACGTTCGACCCGAACACGTTCGACCCGAACGATCCCAACACCTACCCCGAGGCCCGTCAGTGGCGATACACGACTGGGACCGAAGTCGTAATGGTTGCCCACCCCTGGCCGGGCGGCAAGGGATTCAACAAGTGGGAGGTGACGGACCCGGTCGATGCGAACAATAGCTTCGCCGACACCAACGCGGTCCTCTACCTGACGATGGACCGCGATTGGGAGGTGAAGGCCAAGTTCGCGTGCGGCAGCGCGGCGCTAATGCCGATGATCGGGCTGTCCCTGGCGTTCTTGGGGGCGGTTGCCCTGGTGCGACGGTTCGGTCGGTAGTCGCGGGATCCGTCGGGCACCCGAGGGTTCACGATTGCGTCATGATGTGCCGAGAGGGGACGGAGTTCCCTGCGATCGGAATCCTCTACCGCCAACAGCAAACCCTCAGGTCTTGCTAAACTCCTTGCGGTATCGGGCCGGCGGCGTGTGGAAGTGACGTCGGAACAGCTTTGTGAAGTAGTAGATGTCCGGCATGCCCACATCGTGGGCAACCCGTTGGACCGCGGCGCTGGTGTTTCGGAGCAGCTGCGCGGCCCTCTCCAGTCGGGAGATCTGGACGAATTGTCCGGGCGGCGTCCCGATTGTCTGGCGGAACACCCGGCGAAAATGCGCGTAGCTGATGGAGAGACGCCGACTCTCCGCGCGGAAATCCCAGTCACGTTCCGGCTGCGCTCGTATTCGAGCGGCGAGTGCGCGCATCGGTTGATCGAACCGCCCGCCGCGGGGCTGCTCGGGCTGACGATGCAGTTGCAGCAACAGGCCTTCCAGCATGTGGACCGCGCTGGGCAGATCTCGCGGGTGCCCGCCGACGGGAAGGCGCCCCTTCCGAATCGTTCGCGAAGGTGTGTAGCGAAGTCCCTCCCCGAGACAGTCAAACAGCCGGTCCATATCGCGGGCGAAACGTTCGCTGCGGGTGATCGGGATGAGTGCAGGGTGGCTCCTCACCGGCAGGAGCCCCGTTCGTCGATAGACCTCGGTCCGGGGCCCGACGAACGCCACGTACCGGTGGAAGCGAGATCCGCCGCGATCGGGGCCGTACCGAAAACGGATACCCGGGAAGGTGACCCACGCATGGGGGCCTTCCGTGGTCCGTAAGGCACTGTCGCCAAAAGCGTACCGTATTCGTCCGCCGTGGTTGTATTGAAGCCCGTAATGCGTAGCAAATACCCGGTCGACGGTGTGAGTATACTCAGGCTGCCTGTCCCACAGGAGGAAGCGGATCCCGTCGAAGTAGTCCATGCTCAAATCATACAAAGAAACGCGCGTTCCGTCCATTGCCTTGGCGAACGAACCCGCAAAAGAATAGAATAGGAGCGGTGGGGATTCTCAGCGGGGTGAGTCCGTCTCCACGTCTGGTCGACTTGACCGAGCACCGGATACCCGCTGGAGTATCTTGGGGGAAATGACTGGGCAGGGTTTCGCGTTGACGCGTTCACGTCAGGAAGGAGAAAGAACATGGTGCAGAGATCCGCGTTGGCGTTCGTTCTCGTGGTCGCGGTGGGGACAGTGGTTGCCCCGTCCGCGCTTCGGGCGGACTTCTATGACGATTTCGAGGACGGCGAGTACCTCGAGCCGTTCCCGCCGTTCGACATCGACGACCCGTGCTGGATCATCTACGAACCCCTGGGCGGTCCGTACACGGTAGGGGCGTTGGATGGCTATCTGCAGCTTTGGACGACGCCCTACTTCGTCCCGCAGTGTGCCCTCATGGCGTATCCAAACTCGGGCGATACCGATCCGAACACCAGCGAGACGTGGTGGGGAGGAGGGCTGAATCACTACGTCATGGCCCGGACCAAGAACATGGACCCTCAAGCAGATCCGAACGACGACGGCGGCGAGTCGATGCTCTTGCTCCACGCCAATGTGGTGCAGTGGGTCGGATTCGGATTCGAATACCCGTATCGAAAGTACAGCGGAGGCCGCGTACTCCCTCGAATCTCGTCGATCCAAGGGCTCGAATGGCCTATCTACAAGCGCGGGGTGTTCGAGCCGGACGATCCCTGCCACCCGGATGAGGTGAACGGCTTCTGGATGCTCTTCGCCTATCAGACAGACGGTACCGCGGGCCCGAACGATCCGAACGGGAAGTCCCTCTGTGGGGCCTTCTGGAACGGGGACAAGTTCGATTGGAACGGTGATTGGTTCCTCGAGGCGGATCTCGGCGACGCGAATACGTGGCGGGAACAGACGATCTTGGATGGCGACTGGTGGCAAGCCGAGGGCATCACGGTCGTCGGGACCGGCGAGTACGTCGGGACGTCCGCCTTCGTGGGATTCGACGAGATCGAGGCACGGACGGGGGATTTCGATCCGAATGCGAAGCAACTCCAGTTGACGGTCTCTCACCCGGAGAACGGGTACGTCACGGTCGAGCCGGAGACCGAGATGATGCGTGACCCGAACGATCCGTTCGACCCGAACACCTTCGACCCGAACGATCCCAACACCTACCCGGAGGAGCGAACCTGGCGCTATACGCCGGGGACCGAGGTGATGCTGATGGCCAACGCGTGGCCTGGCGGCAAGGGATTCAACAAGTGGGAGGTGACGGATCCGGCGGATGCGAACAACAGCTTCTCGGATACGAACACCGTGATGTACCTTACGATGGACCGCGAGTGGGAAGTGAAGGCCAAGTTCGCATGCGGCAGCGCGGCGCTGATGCCGATGATCGGCTTGACGCTCTTGGCGCTGGGCGTGGGTGTGGTGCTTCGCCGATTCTCGTGAGCGGGCTTGTCAGCAGAGGGCGACGTCTCCCAGGCTCGCCTGGGAGACGTGACGCGGATGGAAGCCTTCCTCTCCGGGGTGTAGAATCGAGACGGCAGTGCTTGTCGATGGACAAGGAGACGCAGCTTCCAGCAAGCCAATGAAGAGAGGCGTTCGATGAGAAGGAACGGAACGGTACGGGACCGGGCGTTTACGTTGATCGAGTTGTTGGTGGTGGTGGCGATCATCGCCCTGCTGATCTCGATCCTCCTGCCGTCATTGAGTCGGGCACGGGCGCAGGCCCGCACGACCCTGTGCCTCAGCCGCATCGGCCAGATGACCAAGGCCTTCCTCGTATACTGTGACGACTACAACGAAACGCCACCCTTCACGGCCCGCGCGAACTCTCACGGGAACGATCCCCCCGGTCCGGATCCCAACGAGATCTGGTTGTGCAGCGCCGAGGAGATCTCGGCAATCTACGACAAGTTCGAATCGGAGTGGGCGGCGGCGCTCGGGTATGAGCCGAAGATCCCGAAGAGCGGCACGCTCTTCCCGTATACCCGCTTCGAGGAGCTGTATCGCTGTCCCGAGTTCGAGCGCATCAAGGACTCTCAGAAGAGCCAGAACGTGTTCAACTACACACGAGCGATTTGGGCCCGCTTCTGGAGCCTGCCCATCGAAGAGGGTTGGGACAGCTACTGGGGAGACGTGAAGCAGATTCTCAAGCCGAGCCAGATTCATAGCCCCGCCCAGGTCGCCATGGTCCTCGACGAGCAGTGGGATCGCCATGTGGCGGCCGT
>CAZKCX010000027.1:0-4758 GCA_964550865.1 uncultured Planctomycetales bacterium | reverse complement strand
GTCGGTTTGGTGCAGCAGGCCGGCGACAACGACTCGTGGTACAACTGGACGGACTACTGCTTCTTTGCTGACAACGTGATGGGCGTGTACCACGGGCAACCCGTGACGTGCCAATGGCATGATGTCGATGTCGATCCGGGCGGGTACTTCGACCCGTTCCTCTGGCCGAAGGGCGGTGTCGGCTGCTATGACGGCCACGCTGAACTTTGGCGCGACCCTTGGCCGACCAAGACACTAGGCAATAACGAACGCAGCGGTGCCAATAGCATTTATCGCATGCGAGGCGGGTATCGGAACCGCCGCGATTTCGATGAGACCAAGGGCATTCAGGGGTTCATGAGCCGCCTGATCTTCGCCCAACGCGGTATCGATCCGGAGCAGTCCTTGTTGCCAAAACCGCCCTTCTGAGTGCGACGACCGGTTCAGAGTCCCTGTCCTGAAGGGAATTGCGCGGATTCCATTCGCGCAGGGGTTGTTCTTCCGCTGCCCCTTCTGTCCGTTGAGCGTACATGTGCTTCCTCCCAAGCATCCAAGTAGATGAGAACAGACTGTGTTCTCGGGCCGCCTGTGCGCCCCCAATGCGTTCCACCGAATGACCGGAAGCCCGGTGAGATCCGTTGGTGTCCGTTCGTTCGGCAACGCGGAGGTCACGATGTGGGCCGAGGCGTCCGCACGGGAAGACGTATCGGCTGCGGGCCGAAGGAGGTCTCGTCATGAGCACGACCAAGACCATCACCGGGCTGATTCGGCGCCTGAGATCAGGCGAGGACACACAAGAGCTACGGGCCGATGTGAGGGGGTTTCTCGCGGGCTTGCATCCGTTGGATCTGCCGCGCATCGAGAAGGAATTGACGGAGGCCGGCTTCACCCCGGAAGACTTGCGACCGCTCTGCGACGTTCATGTGCACCTTGCCGCGGGGACGCTGGAGCAGCTTCGGGACAGACTGGAGTCGGGTCACGTTCTGCACACGATGATCGCCGAGCACGACAGGATCCTCGGTTTCCTCGATGAGCTGGAGCGCGTCAACGAGCGGATTCAACGGAAGGACGCCTATCGGCCCGGAGACCCGGATTTCGAGAAGCTCGGGGATATCGCGCATCATCTCGTGGAGGCCGAGAAGCACCATCGCCGCGAGGAGGACGTCCTGTTTCCGGAGCTCGAGAAGCGGGGGGTCACGTGCCCGCCGCAGGTGATGCGAACCGAGCACGAGCTGATGCGCGATCGCAAGAACCAGATCGCGGAATTGGCCGAGCGGGCCGATCGCATCGTCTTTCCCGTGCTCAAGGCCCGACTCGACGAGGCCGTCGGATCGTTGCTGCTGACGCTCCGGGATCACATCCTCAAGGAGAACAACATCCTCTACGCGATGGCGCTGGAGGTGATCACGGAGCCCTACGTCTGGGACGACCTCAAGGCGCGATGCGACAAGATCGGATACTGCTGCTTCACGCCATCAACCTGAGGACACGACGACAAGGCCTTCCAACCACGTGGTGTCCGAGCCGGATACCGGAGGTTCCCCGGTGAGCACGCGTCCGAGGCAATTCGCGCCCGCGGCGTGGGCATTTTGTCCATGGTTCTTGAGGAATCGCCACACCAGCGCGCAGGTCACGAAGCCGGGGCGCACGCAATACGAAGAAGGACTCACGCGACGGCATTGAGGCTGGCCCCACGATCCAGTCGACGCGCGACCACGTGCCACAAGGCACCCGCCACGATCAAGCCCAGTCCGGTCAGCCAGAATCGCTGCTCCACGAAGAAGGCCAGCACCAGACAGGCCACGAGTCCCGCCGCGGCCACCCACCGCGGATAGTACCGTTGCTCTCTTGGCAGGCGCAGCGCGCAGTAGTTCGTGATGCCGTAGTAGACCAGGACGGTGAAGGCGCTGAAAGACCAGGTGGTGTGAATGCTGCCGAAGAGCGTCAGCCCCGCGACGGCGGCACCGACGATCGGCACGGCAATGATCGGCGTCTTGCCTGAGGCGTCGAGCTTGCTGACGATCGAAGGCGCGTCCGTTCGGCGGCCCATCGCCAGGAGCACCCGCGACAGGCCCAGGATCAGATTGAGCAGCACGCCCAGCATCGCGGTGATCGCCCCCAACGCCACGATCCAACTCACCCAACTCGCCCGAAATTGCTTGGCGACTTGCTCCAGCGGGGCGGCGTTGCCCCGTGTCATGCTGGAGAGCTCGGCCGGCCCGACGGCCGCGACGGCGACGAGCCCGACCGCGATGTACAGGATGGCCGAGACCATCAGCGTCAATCCGATCGCGCGGGGGATCGTTCGTCTGGGCTCGTGGACCTCTTCGCCCAACGTGGCGATTCTCCCGTAGCCGGTGAAGGCGACGAACATCAGGGCGCAGCCCTCCAGGAACGCGGCGGTCGAGGATCGGTCTGTGGTCGGCGAAGCGAAGAATGGCGTCAGGTTCTCGCCGGCGCGAGCCACCGCGATCGGGATGCCGGACCCTACGAAGAGCGCCAGGGCAATCAGTGTAATCGACACGATCGTGATGTTGACCCGATTGGAATGACGGATCCCGCTCAGCACAAGGACGGTCAGAAGCACAGCGGACGCCAGTGCCAGGGGGATCAGCCACGTCTCCACGTCCCCGCCGATCCCCAGCAGGACATAACCGCTGAAGCCGAGCGCAGCGGTGGCCGCCGACGCCGTCTTGGCGCAGAGGAACATCCAGCCGGCAAGAAAGCCGAGCAGGGGCCACGCGTACTTGTACCCGTATTCGTACGTCCCGCCGCTGACCGCGTGGTTGGCGGCGAGTTGAGCGCTGGACAGGCCGTTACAGACCGCGACGAGCGCGGCGACACCGATGGCGAGCACGACCGACGGGCCCGCCACCCCGGCGGCGATGCCGATGCTGACGAAGATTCCCGTGCCGACGATCGAGCCTAGGCCCATCATCATCGAGCCGAACACGCCGAGCTCGCGGTGGAGCTTCGCAGGCGAGGTGGAACCTTCCACGGCCGTCATCATTGTCCACTCCCACGAGAGCCGAACACCAGGGAAGACCGAGACGTCATCCTACACGATCGAGGCGGGAGAGACAGTGCTGAAAGCGGCGTCTCGCGGGCTCCTTCTATCGCCGGATCTCCGTGCATAGTGCGAAGCGGACGCTCACGACGCGCGGAACGGCTGAAAGCCGACGAAGGCTCGGAGGTTCCGCTCTTCGAAGGCCTCGGCAAACACCAACGCAAGGTCACGACGACATCGCCGCTCGCGCAGAAGTACTTCGATCAGGGGTTGATCTGGATGTTCGCCTTCAACCACGACGAGGCGATCCGCTCGTTCACGAAGGCGACGCAAATCGATCCCGACTGTGCGATGGCCTGGTGGGGCATTTCGCTCTGCCACGGACCGCATATCAACTATCCGATGCTGCCGCCGGATCGAGCGGCGGCGGCATGGGATGCGCTGCAGAAGGCGATCGCCACGAAGGCCGAGGCGTCGCCGGTCGAGCGCGCACTGATCGAGGCGCTGACGAAACGATACGCCGATCCCTCCCCGAGCGACCGCACCGGGCTCGACAAGGCGTACGCGAACGCGATGGCGAAGGTGTGGAAAGCGTGTCCGCGAGACGCAGACGTCGGAACTTTGTATGCCGAGGCGGTGCTGGATCTGCGTCCTTGGGACCTGTGGACGCCGGATCAGAAACCACGCCCCGAAACGCCGATCGTCGTGGCCGTTCTCGAAGAGGTCTTGCGCATGGCCCCCGATCATCCCGGCGCGAATCACCTGTATATCCATGCGGTCGAGCCATCGGCCGAGGCGGTTTCGAAAGATCTGGTCCCGTGCTGATTCGCCGATCGGCTCGAGCTGCCTGTGCGTTCCCGGAAGGTGAGGCCGGCAAGGGGAGCCGTCGGGTGGCTGTAGCCGAAATACGGCAAGGCCGCATTCGGCTCAGGCATCCCAGGTTTGTTGGACCATTGTCCGACCGCGAGCCGGAAGCGACCGGGCGGTGCTCAGATGCGTTTTGTAGCCTTCCTGCTGGTGATGCCAGTGGGAGCGGCTGTTCTATCTGGACTCGCTGCGAGCGGGTGCGGGACGGTGCCGGTCGGCGTCGTTCCGCAAGAGGGGTTCGGCACGATCGTGGAAACGTATCAGGCGCAGCCCACAACCGGCGGTGTGGGTCTGGTCCTCACCATCGTGGACAACAAGACGCTGAACGAAACCATCCGACGCGAATGCACGGTAACGCTCGTCCCCGCCACGTAGTCCGTGTTTCAGCCAAGGTGGTAGGCGGACTCGATAGGAACGTCAGACAGGTTGGCCGGACCGATCCTCGGGCCGCGGACGGTCGAGCAGCTTCGGGACAATCTCGGGGCCTTGGACATCAAACTAGAGGACGGCGTGCTGGAGCGGGTGGACGAGATCGTCCCCCCGGAGACCGACATGCCGAAGTGACCTCGTGCGGCCGGTGCTGTTCGTGGCCGGTCCGCGCGGAGACGTTCGTGATGACCTGACGAGCCGAGGATGTGAACGATGGATACCAATTCTTTAGAAGGCAAGCTGGAAGCGATGCATGCGAAGCTCGACGAGTTGGAGCAAGAGGCCCACCGGACGGGCAGAATCGACTTGTTCAAGTCCCTCCGATCCGAATGGGAAGAGAAAGCCGGCGAGGTGAGGAGGAAGCTCGAGCAGCTGAACGACCCGGGCGCCGGTCGACCTCTGAGCCTGGCGTCCGATCTCGAGAACGCCTTTGAAGACCTTCGCGACAGGCTGCGAAAGACGGAGACGCAGTTGGC
>CAZKCX010000026.1:5477-20565 GCA_964550865.1 uncultured Planctomycetales bacterium | reverse complement strand
AAGACAAGTATACAACACTATTTACGATGCGCCAGAAAAAAATGTCGCACCCTGCGCCAGTATGCGGCCGGCGGAAGGACAAGTCAAAGCACCCGCGACCGGGCATCGCCGACCGTGAAGTCCTTACGCGTTCAGTCGTGCGAAGCGACCCAGGCCTCGTTCAGGGCGACGTGGCGGATGGTCTCGCGGTTCTCGGTATAGACGAGGTGGACGAGGCCGTCCGGAGTCTGCACGGCGCCGGGGTAGCTGAAGCTTCCGTCGCCGTCGGCGATGTTGCGCGCGGCCGACCAGGTCCGCCCCTCATCTCCGGACAGGGCGACCGAAAGTGGGCTGCGACCTCCCTCGCTGTCGTTGAAGACCAGCATCAGATGACCACTCGCCAGCCGAAGCAGGGCGGCCGGGCTGCCGGGGTTGGGGAAGTCCGCGTCGCCTGGGGCCGACCAGGTCTCGCCGCTGTCGTCGGAGGCCATTACCCACAACCAGCTCGCGCCGTTGTTCCGCATGACGGCCAGGAGACGGCCGCCGGCAAGCTGCACGATCGAGGGTTGGATATTGCCCGGGATCGACGCCACGGTGGAGGTCGGCCGCCAGACCTGGCCGTCCGAGGAGCCGAAGAACAAGGATCGTCCCAGCAGGTCGTCATAGGCGGGGAGCAACAGCGAGCCGTCTGCCAGCCGGATCGGCGGAAACCGGGTGCTGGACCCGAGTGCAGCGGAGACGATTCGCGAGGCCGTCCACGTGCGACCGCGGTCCGACGAACGCCGCATCTCGATATGGGCGGTGCTCCAGCGGAAGGGCACCACGGCATGGAAGAGCCAGACATCGTCTCCCTCGCTGTAGAGCACCGGATTGCCGTCGCCGTGCGGCGTGTCGACGACGACCTCGGGCACCGACCAGGTTGAGGCATTCGGTTCCCGTCGTGAGGCATAGATGGCCGATCCGTCCAGCTCGTGCGGTCCGGCGTAGGCGTACCAGGCCGTCAGAAGCTCGCCGTCGTCGAATGCCGTGATCGTCGCGGCGTGATGACCCACCTTGCCGGGGATGGCGGTGAAGATCCGTTCCGTCGCGAAGAACGGCTCGCCCTCGCATGCCAGGTCGTTCGGTCCGTCCGCCACGTTGAACTCGAACTCCACGGACGCCGAAGGTGCGGTGGGCAGGAGCGGACAACACCCCGAGAGAAGAAGCGTCGCAAGCGGCGCGCAAGCTGCGACCGCACGGCGCGCGACGCACGATCCCCCTGGCCGTTGCGTTGGAAGCGCCGCGGAAGGTCGCATCGCCTTGCATCGCGCCAATGCGGCCAGCAGCCTCGTGGTCGGCGGGTGGTGCGAGAAAACGCGAAGAAGGCGCGGTGGTGATTCGGTGGCGCTGTTGACGCGGTTCGGCATCGCGATGTCCGTGGCCCGTGACGACTCGTGTTCACGTCATGGTAGGGGGCTTCGGGTCGGATTGGCAACCAGCAGGGCTACTGGGGCGCGGTGGCGTTCAAGGGGGATTTGGACAGGGCTTGGGGGCCTGCCGAGAACTCGACCAGCTTCGTGCCCGGCGGGATGTGGTAGAGGAACGTCACCGTCGCGTCGCCGGTCAGCTGGGGTTCCTTGATGGTTCGCGGCGGGCGGATGGCACGCGTTCCCTCGGGCTGCGAGGTGTACTGCAGCTCCATCATCCGCTTGCCGCCGACGCTGGCGATGCGGATCTCACCGACGGGCATGTACTGGTTTCCGTTCTGCGCGATGACGACGTATTGCGAAACCGATTTGACGGCGAAGCTCTTGGCCTTGCCGAAGAGGCTCTTGGCGAACTGGGCACTGCACGTGAGCTGGAACAGGCGGGCGTTTTCGGGTACGGCAAGGGTCGTGACGACGGGATCCCCTCGGGCGTTGGTGGCGGGCACGACGATATGTCCCTCTCGGAGGGCGCTGCCCGACACCGATGCCCCTTGGTCTGTCGCTTCGTTTCGGCTCACCGTGAAGGGAAGCTCGTTTCCGAATGCTTGCTCTTGGACTTGCCTCCCGCCGACGCGCCCCTTGGACGCATCGGCCCTTGGCTTCGGCGGGGGTTTCTTCGCTTCCGGCTTGGAGGATTTCTTCTTGGGTGACCGCTTGGGCGGGGTCTTCGGGGAAGGCCTCCGAGAGGGAGTGCGGCCCTTGCCCTTGGGCATGCGTCCCTTCAGTCTCTTGCGAAGGTCATCACCCAAGATGCCGGGCGTCTTGCCGCCCGGGGTGAGCTTCGGCGCGGCTTTCAGCTTCTCCAGGATCTCGGAGACGGGCACCGTCTCGATGTCCACCGTCATGATCTTCGACCGGGCGAGGCGCTTGTATTCCACGAATCGCGGCACGAAGTCCTTATGGGCCTCGAAGACCAGATCGAACATCTGCTCGCCCCTTCCGGAGGCCATCACGACGGGTTGTTCGGTCCCGAGTGCCCCGTGTCTTGGCATGTTCTCTGGGTCGCGATAACCGGCGACGTAGTACTGTTTGGGCTGGCCGTGGAGCTCGCCCACCAGCCGAATCTGTTGCGGC
This sequence comes from uncultured Planctomycetales bacterium, assembly GCA_964550865.1. Lineage (GTDB taxonomy): Bacteria > Planctomycetota > Phycisphaerae > UBA1845 > JAFGLZ01 > JAFGLZ01. Next base: position 18,046 of record CAZKCX010000026.1, on the reverse strand, counting down.
GTGAAGCGGTGGTAGTTGTCTTCCGCGTTTGCGCTCGCACTGGAGAGCTTGCAGCGGACAACGAGGTAGCCGTGGTCTTCCTCCGGCTCTTGCGCCTGCTTCGAGTAGGTCATCTCCGTCTCGCCCTTTTTCGTCCTGGTCAGGCGACAGGGGGCCAGCTTCGGATCCTCCATCCACATGACCGTAATGGCGTCGAAGACCGACTGGCCTTCTCGATAGGGGAGGACGAGGCGTTTGGATTCGGCCTGGACCCGCATATTCGCGTGAGCAAGCTCGGCCAGGAAGTCCGGGTGATTGGCTTGGAACCGATTGCCGCTGCTGAAGATGTTGTCGGCGAGGTACCCGGCCAACGCCACGGTGAAGGCGTCCGAGTGCAGCAGTAGGCTGTTGGTCTGCCAGGAGTCCGTGCCGGTGCTCATCTCGAGTCGCTCGAAGCCCAAGACGTTGCGGTCCCATGGAAGCATCTGGATGGAGATGCAGGCGACACCGACGGCGAGCTGGCCCGTCCAGAAGCCGACGAACCCTCCGCCGATCCGGTCAATGAGCGCGGGCAGCCGCATGGACTTAGTCAGGAAGCGTTCACTGAGGAGCGTGAGGATCTCCGCGACCAGCACGAACAAGACGAGGAAGGTCAATCCCTCGCCGAACTGCTCCAGGAACGGGACGTTCAGCATCGCGACGACGTTCTCGTAGAACGCGAGCGCCACCACCGCACCGAACAGACAACTGAAAAAGAGGATGGTCCCTCGATAGAGACCTTTCCGCATGGCCACGCTTGCCGTGACCAGCAGCACGAGTACTGCCGAGGCGAGTGAAAAGAGCATCGTCCGCTCCTACCTTCCCGATGATGCTGGTTGCCGTTTCTTCTTCATGCCAGAGTGCCAATGCGAGGACGCACGTGCCGTCGCCGTTCGTTCCTCAGGAGCCGTTGCCGTCTGAGGCGACCGCGCGCAAGAATTCCTTCATACTGGTCGTGCCCGACATCACCTTCCGCAGACCCTCCTCCTGCAAGTACAGCATCGGCGGCTTGTTCTTTCGGGCGAGCATTTTGACCCGGGCCAAGTCGCCCGCGGCCAGGGCCTTGCGCATGTCCTCATTGAACACCATGAGCTCGAACACCGCCGTTCGCCCGATATACCCCGTCCCATGGCAGAGGGGACACGTGACGGGATTGCCGTCTTTGTTCTGGATCGAACCCGAGGCCTTGTAGAACACGTCGATGCGCTCGGCGGGCAGATTCGCCTTCCGAAGCATCTCCGCGTCCGGCTTATAGGCCTCGCGGCAATTCTCGCAGAGAATCCGCACGAGGCGCTGCGACATGATCAGCCGCAAGGGGCTGGCGGCAAGCTCGGCGTCGCCCACCAATCGAACGAATCGCTTCAGCGCCTCCAGACATCCCTTGGCCTTCATGCCGAGGAAGATGCGGGTCCGATCGGCCGCGGCCGTCGCGAGCAACCGCGCGGTCTCCTTGTCCGAGCATTCCGAGACCATGAGGATGTCCGGGTCGCGTCGGAGCACCGATTGCAGCTTCCGCGAGAAGGTCACGCCGTCCTCCTGCGCGTCGTACTCGTTCTGCGTGATGTTTTCGAGGTCCATCGAGGGCTCGGTTTCCAGCGTGTGAATGTTCTGGGTGAAACAGTCGCTGCCGCGGAGGAAGGCGTACAGCGTGCTGGTCACGCCGCTGCCCTTCGGGCCGGAGACGATCGTCAGCCCGTCCGACCCATACACGGCCGTCTCGATGAGCTTCTGTTGCAGGTCGCTGAGTCCCAGGTCCGGCAGGCGGTAGTGGGCCTCGTCCGCCAGCACGCGGAGCATCATCCGCTCTCCCGTCGTCGAGCCGCTCGTTCGGACCTCGATCTCGACTTGCTTGCCGATGTCCTCCGCGCTGACTCCTCTGCTGGCCTCGATCGTTCCCGATTGCGGCCGGCGTCGCTCTTCGACCTCGAGCCCGGCGATCTTCTTGAGGTACATCATCGCGCGCTCGCCGCTTTCGCGATCGAGGGGGTCGCGCTCCTGAACGACGCCGTCGATGCGATAGGCGATGCGGACCTGTTCGCTGGTGGGCACGATGTCCACGTCGGTTGCCCGTCGGGTAATCGCATCGACCAGCAGATCCTGGGCCGCCGCATAGGCCAGTTGCTCTTCGTTGTCCTTGGGGACGCGGATCTGGTTGTTGCGGTAATCCGCAATGCGGATCTTCTCGTTGACTTCGGTCTTGACCTCCCTGCCCGACAAGAAGCCGATCGTCGTGCGCACGATCGAACGGAGGGTGATCCGAGCATCCTCGGCCACCAGGGCGTTGCGGTGGCGTATGTAGACAACCATTCCCAGCGTGATCGATACGACGAGGATGAGGTAGCCGACGACGAAGAGCATGCCCGACCACGGCAGCAGCACGCCGAAGACGAAACCGACCACGCCCGCCCCGTACACGGTCAGCACCCACTGGGTGTGATTTGTCTTGACCCGTCCGGCGTCCCGATCGACCCAGCCGCAGAGCGCCAGCCAGATCGAAATCGCAGCCAAAACGAGCACCAGCTTCACCGGGCTGGCGTAGAATCCGAGCGGGGGAGCAATGCCTAGCAGGTTCCCCGCCATCAATCCACTCGGGTGGAGAGCCACTGATGTCCACATGCGCGCGTTCGCTTTCCTCTTCTTAGGGTGTTGGGTTACAGCCGCACAGGAATGCCTCGGCTAGCCATCACACGTTTCACATCGCCAACACTGTACTGCCCGAAATGGAAGATGCTCGCGGCCAGCGCGGCGTCCGCACGACCGGCCGTCACCACATCCGCCATGTGATCGGGATTGCCCGCGCCGCCGCTTGCGACGACGGGGATGCGGACGGCATCGGCCACAGCGGCCGTCATCGCGATGTCGAATCCGTCACGCGTCCCGTCGGCGTTCATCACGTTCAGGACGATCTCCCCGGCGCCTTCGCGCTCGCCGCGCCGCGCCCACTCGACCACCTCGAGTCCGGTCGGCAGGCGGCCCCCGTTGACGTAGACCTCCCAGAACTCCCGACCGTCTTTCTCGACACGATTGGCGTCGATCGCCAGCACGATGCACTGGCTGCCGAATCGTAACGCCGCTTTGCGGATCAGGCTACCGTCTTTCACCGCGGGGGAGTTGATGCTGACCTTGTCCGCGCCGGCGTTGAGCATCTCGCGAATGTCGTCCAAGGACTTCAGTCCCCCACCGACCGTCAGCGGCATGAAGACTCGTTCCGCCGCTTCACGAAGGACGTCAACCATGATCTGACGTCCCTCGTGGCTGGCCGTAATGTCGTAGAAGACCAGCTCGTCCGCCCCTTGTTCGTCGTACCGGACCGCACACTCGGAAACGTCGCCGGCGTCAACGTGGTCAAAGAACTTGACGCCCTTGACGACCCGGCCTTCATCCACGTCTAGACAGGGAATTACCCGTTTGGCCAGCACCGCAGGCCTCCGCCCCCCGGTACACCATTCCCGACGCACACAACAGGTACGCCCGATCGTATTGTAGGTGTGAAGTTGAAAGGCTCGCAACCCCGAATCCTGCTGTTTGACAATCCCGGGAGCGGGATTCCGGCCTCGCGCACGCCCGGTGGCGACCCGCGAGGATCCGACGGCCGCGTTTTCCGCGTTTACCAGGGTCAACAGGCTGTGGTCTGAAACGAATAGACTAACTAAACATATTGTTCGTAGAACGTTATGCGAACGGACGGATGACCGTTATCGGCGGGATGTGTCAGGACCGCAACTCGCCCGCATAATCCATACATCCTCCGCGGGTACTCCGCGAAGTTCTGGGAAACGATAAGTATCTTATGTATAGAAGCTTATGTTGCATCAGCTCGCGGGCCCGAGGTCAAGCCCTCACGGAACGGACCTTGCCCTGCTACAATTGTGCAAACGAGGCGGGCAACACCCTAATACCGCCTTTCACAAGTTGTGCGACTATGGACAGGGCAACGCATGCTACGGTTGCTGCTCGAGCCGCGGCATTCATGCCGCGCGGTCGCGCCGGATGAATCCGGCGGCTCGGGCAGGTGGTCGCGATACTTCTGAAATGCAGTACTAGTGACGGGTCCGCCGGCAAAGGAGCATACCGAAAGGAGCCCACAAGGGCCTAGAAGGCAGGGGTGAAGCGATGGATGAGACAACGTTCCAGAAGAAGCTTGCCGAGTTGGTGGCCGAGATCGGCACGCTCCCTCCGGAAGAACGCAAGAAGCTCGAAGCGCTCGCGGAAGAGACCAAGCAGCGTCACAGCGATCTGAAGAAGACGGTGCACAGCCTGCAGGAGAGTCTTGATTTCCTCCGTTTGAGTATCAAGTATCTGTTATTCGATCTCGAGGCGACTCGCCGCGAGAATACGTATCTCCGTAAGATGCTCGAGAACGACAACGAAGAGGGCAGCTCGTAGCACGGAGAAGGCATTCGTGCCTTCCCGAAACCCGCCCGGCCCGGAAACCATCGAGAGGGGAAGCGTGGGGTAGGCGGATCCCGCGGGTAGCGTTGAGCAGGACCCACAGCTCCCATTGGAGACCTCCAAGCCCGTTCAACGTTATTCAGGGGAGAGCAGCAACGACGGCTCCTGATTCAGCCGGCAGCGACATGGGAGTCGTCGGAACGCGAGCGGATGAGCGAGACCGCTCGCGTTCTTTTCTGCGCCGAGCACGAAAAAGGCCCCGGACGCCCGGGGCCTTTGTCTTTCCTCGTCGATGTGTCATCCAGAAGGGGCGGGCGGCGTGCTATGCCGCCTTGGCCGGGGCGATCTGTTGCGCCTTGGCAGCCACCGAACGGCTGACGAACGTCGTGATCGCGGCGACGACCATGAGGGCCCCGGCCACCACGAACGTGATGTTCGAGTTGCCGGTTGCGTCAATGATCATCCCGTTGACCCGAGGCAGCACGAGCCCCCCGACGCCCCAGGCCGTGAACATGATGCCGTAGTTCAGACCGAAGTTGCTCGTGCCAAAGTAGTCCTTTGTCGCGGAGGGAAACAGGCTCAGGTTCGCGCCGTAGTTCGCGCCCGCGATCATCACGATGATCAACAGGAGGGCGGCGCTTGCCTCGACAAAGATCAACGACAGCACCATGACCGCCTGCGTAATGAATGCACCGAACATCGTCCACTGCCGACCGATCTTGTCCGACAGGATGCCCGCGAGAATCCGACCGCCCGCATTCCCGATGCTCAGGGCAACGACGACGATGAAGGCACTCGCGCCGAGCGACGCCTTGCCGAGCTTGGCCGCGATGCCGATCAGCATCAGACCGGCCGCCGAACCGCAGGCGTACATGAACCACAGCAGCCAGAACTGCAGCGTGCCGACCATCTCCTTCCAGGAGCAGTCCTTCTGCTCGACGGGTGCCGGCGTCGCCGGAGCGGGCTGTCCGGCCGCCTCCTCATCGACCGCAGGGGCAGCCGTCTTGGCCGCGGCGTTTGCGTCGGGAACGTAGCCGACCGGCGGATTCTTGATGAGCTGCGCGAGCCCGACCACGATGATCAAGAAGGCGATACCGAAGACGAGCATCGTCTGCGAGACGCCGTAGCTGCTCGTGAGCCACTTGGCCAACGGGGCGATATAGACCGATGCAAGCCCGAACCCACTGACCACCAGGCCAGCGATCAGGCCGGTCTTCGCGGGCGGGAACCACTTGACCGCCGGCGGCGTCGCCGAGGCATAGCCAAAGCCGATGCCCATGCCCGCGAACACACCGAAGCCGATCACGAAGCCCGTCAGGCTTGAACCCGCCTGCCAGGCGATGATGCAGCCGAGACCGACGAGCAAACCGCCGATGCTCGCAACGATCGACGGACCGAGTCGATCCTGCATTCGTCCGGCGGGGATCATGGTCAACGCGAAGACGAAACACGCCCACGAGTACGGAGTCGCACGATTGGCGGCCGTCCATCCCCAACTCTCCGGGATTGCCGCGGAAATCACGCTCCACGTGTACAGCACGCCCAGCGCGAGGTTGATGCCGGTTCCGGCGAACGTCACGCGCCATCCCAAGTTCTTCATCTGAGCTGTTTCCATTTGCCTCGTACCTCGTTGTTCTGTGTTGGCCCAATTCGCTCGTCTATTGGATCGTGATAGACGGATCCCGCTTCCCCATTCCCTGGCCTCCGTACCGTTCGATTTGCAGCCCTTCTCGACGGAGGTGTACGCTGGCCGTGCGGTGGCTGGACGAGCTCTTCGCAATCGTTTCGGGAAGGATCTGCGTTCGCGGAGCAGCCGGCATCCGCCGGCAAACACCCAGGTAGTTTCCGAGGTATGCCCGGCAGTACCCGCCTCCGAACAGAAGCTCCTTCCCCCCATGGCACGGCGGTTACGGCAAAATAGTATGTGCTTACTAACTTATCCCGTCGGCCAACGTTTGTCAACAATACGCGGATTCCTATCGCGGCTCAACGGCTTGCTCTCGGAGACCTGGAAGAATTGGCCGACGCCAGAAGACTTTTGCAAGCAAGGTGTTCTGCTGTTGGAGGACGAGAAGGCGGGTTATGCCTCCCCGCGTAGGTCGGGCGAAAGATTTGCGTCAAACGATTGATGGGCGGAACGACGGCGCAACCCCCACGCACGGTCGGAGGGGGATTTGCCGGACACAGCCAAGCGAAGCAGCACCATCGCTTCGATGTCTGGTGGGGCGAGGCGCCGACTGCGGCCGGCTACGGTTCCAATTCCTCGGGGGTCCAGATCGTGGCGGCGATGTAGCGCTCCTCTTGGGGGGCGTCGGCGAAGTAGTAAACCGTGACGATCTGGCCGTCGGGTCGTTGGACCGTCCGGGGGTAGCCGATGTCTCGACAACCGCCGTCATCGCGCAGGGTGAGAATCGGTTCCCACGTCCTACCGTCATCCGAGCTGAGTCGTGCTCGAATGCCGAAGGGCTCGGCTCGGTAGCCGTAGGTCAGACATACGCGCCCGTCCGCGAGCAGGATCATGCTCGCGGGGTTGCCCTCGCCGGTGTCGGCCACCTCGCGCGGATCCTCCCACGTCCAGCCGTCGTTGTCGGAGCGCCACGTCTCGATCCAGCGCTTCGAGCCCTCACGCCTTCGAATCGCCGTGAGGAGTCCGCCGTCCTTCAGTCGCACTGTCGACGGCATGATGGCGAAGCCCTGTTCCGGTTCCGGTCCGATCCACCGGACGAACTCCCACGTCAGTCCGCCGTCGGTGGTGCGGACGCAGATGGGCCGGCCTTCCTTGCCGTTCTCCTTCGCGGCGGTAAGGAAGAGCATGCAGTCTCGAGGTCCGTTCACGATGTAGTCCGTTCGCCCCGCGATGCCCTTTCGGCCGAAGAGGGGAAGCTCGTACGGCCCCTTCCAGGTTCGGCATCGGTCAAAGGAGTAATAGATCCGAGACGGGCCGGTATGGATGTCCCACATGCGAACCGTCATGGCGAAGTCGGGATCGGTGAAGTCGATGGGCTCGGGCAAGTCCGTCACCTCGGGTTCCGTCGCCTCGGGCGGGGTGATGCCGTGCAGTCCGGGTCCCTGCGGTTTGAGCGCGTCTTGCTCCGAGGGATTCTCGATGGACCACGTCAACCCGCCGTCGAGGGTGCGTGCGAGGAGATGCTCTTCGGGCTTGCCGTGGTCGATGTGATGGCGCGTCGGTCCCTGGTCTTTGTAGTAGCCCGCGCTGAAGCCCACGACAATCTCGTCGCCCCAGGACCAGATCCCGTGATTGGCGGGCCACCCGCCGAAGCGCCCCGGCTCTTTGTACACGATGACGTGCTTCACCGTCTTTCCTTTCCTGTCGGATACTGTGCCCTCGGAACCCTGGCCCGAGTCAGATCGTTTGGTGTCGTCCCGAACTCTTCATGGGAATTCAATCCCTAGCGTAACAGGATCGTTCGACGGATGCTTGGCTCGAACGATCAGATGCCCGGATTTTTCGAGATATTGCCAGCCCTGAGGGGCCTCCGGGAGGCTCGCGACCTCCGGTAGCTTCCGACCGCCAAGCGAGACGGACGTCGGCTTCTCGCAGTTCGCCAGCAGCGTGCCGCTGAACTCTCCTGCGTAAAACGCGAGCGGAACGCGGAGCGTCTTGCCGTCGAGCTTCGGCGCACCGGGCGTCGCACACGAGCTGATGTGGATCCTCGGCTGGCCCGCCGGCCGCGCGTAGACCGTCTTGACGCGGGGATCATGCCCTTCGACAAAGTAGCGGTTCACGATGATGTCCTCGGGGTTGATCATCGCCGGACAGCGGTCGGTGAGGCGCTTGTACAGGCCGTCGGGGTAGACGCCCTTCAGTTCGGGTCGTTCATTTCCAAACTGGAGCCACTCGCCGGAGACCGTCATCCCCTCGGCGATTCGCTTCCAGGGGAAGCTCGTATCGTGCGGCGCGAGGCGCTGGAGGTAGTAGGCGTAGACCAGACCGCACCATTGCACCGGATTGCCCAGCCACGAATGCGTGAAGAAGGTGGTGCCGAAGACGGGGATCGAGGCGTAGCGCATCCATTGCTCGCGATCGGGCGCCTGCCAGACGTATTGAAACGCCATACCCGTCCACGCCCAGTCGATGGCCTGATCGAGGTACTCCCGCTTGCCGGTGATCTCGTAGGCGTCGACGTAGGCCCCGACGGCGTAGGCAGCTCCAAGCACGTCGGGTTCGTAGATGGGGCATTCCCAGCCCTGCGCGCCGTGTGGCACGCGGAAGCGCTTGTGATACTCGAGCGCCTTGAGCGCGGCCGCGAGGGCGTCGGCGTCGCCCGTGACTCGCGCAATCCGCATCAGCTCCAGCGCCCCCCGCGCGACGATGCCCTGCGACGCGTACCCGCGCGGGCCGAGCGACTCGTGCCGCGCATCCTTCGGCGGCTGGAAGCCCCACACGCCATCGGCGTTCGCGTTGCGGATCTGGCCCTTCGCGGAGGCGAGCAGGTGCTTGACGGCCGCGGCGATGTGGCCGGTATAGAACGGGGCGTCCTCGCGCATGATGTGGCAGCACGCCGGGCTGCAAAGGGCGTTCGGTCCGCCGTCACGAAGCGTGTTCCTCCAGATGAGTTCGGCTCGCTCTCTGGCGGCCTTCCCGGCGGCGGCGTCCTTGGCGAGGATGGAATCGATCAGCAGCAGCACGCCGAACTGGGGGGCGTTGGCGGGCGCCCAACCGACGCAGTGGCTGGACTTCTGCTTGTCCTCGTACCAGACCGTCTCGAGGAATCCGTGCCGGCTGATGTCGTAGAGCGTCTGGAGGTCGTACTGCTTCGGCGCCGGCTTGGGCGGCGGGTTCAACGCGAAATAGTCCTTCATCGCGTCGACGGCGTCGCCCTTGGGACGCAGGACGACGCGGGCGCTGACGGTGACCTTCTGCCCGGGCTTCATCTCATAGGACTGCGCCGCCAGCCGCTCGTTCTCGTTGACGTAGTTCGGGAACGACGGCGCGAAGACCTCCATGAGGTGGTTCTCTTGCCGGTTCACGAAGTTCGGCGACGCGAAGGCCGCACACGGCCCGTACTGCACGCCGTCCCACTTCTGGTTGGGGTTCCACATCAGCGTGACCATGCCGACCTGCGTGGAGACCATCATCATCGGCACGGTGATCTTGAGCGGGTCGGGCATCAGCCGGTTGTTGATCGGTGGGGCGGCGTCGCGGGTGCTGCTGCTCGGCTCGCCGTCGTTGAGGTATTCGAGACCCGGCAGCAGCGCCATGCCGCGGTCCTTCGTCGGCAGACCATCGGCGGTGCGGAGTGAAATCGGGCAGAAGCGGCGGAGGTGCAGCTCCTGCTTTGCGCTCAGCTCGCCCGTGACGTCAATGATGGGCTTGGTTTTGTGGAGCGCGTAGACGAGTCGGATCTGTAGGGGTGCGGCCTGTGAGGCCTCCCACTCCTTCATTCGAATCTCGAATGCCACGCGCGGTCCGTCCTTAGACTTTTCGGCAACAGGCGTAACGGATTCGATCGTGCACCGCGCCTTGCGGAACGGCGCGGCGGACTGCCGGACGGCGAGGTCGTTCACCCGGTAACCGGAAGCCACCTCTTCTTGTTGCTCTCGGTCGGTCTCGCCGAGGCACACGTCGGCGATGTGGGGGCAGACGGCCACGCTTCGCCACTGCCCCTTCTGGGGCAGTTGAAGATGCACGGTCCAGGTGGGGGGGAACGATCGCCGTCGTCCCGTGGTCCGTTTGGCGAAGACGACACGGCAAGCGGGGTTCTGGATGACAACTTGCCCATCGCCGATCTCCACGTCTACCTTGCGCGCGACAGGCGCCTGCAAGATCGGAACCGCTTTGAAGACGGCAACAGACCTTCCGCCGCCGATCGGCAACTGGCGGGGGGGCGCTCGGAGATGGCCCTCGATCATGACGCGGCCATGCGATTCCACGGGGAATCGCCCCCAGAACGTCGCCTGCTCCCCGGCCGGGATCACACGGTCGACCTTAAACGAGGCGGTCCTCCAACGGTCGCGAGACTTCACGGGCTCGTCCGTACCGCATTCCTGCATTCGGATTATCACTTCATGCCCGCGAGGCACCCAGGGCGCGAGGCCCCCGTTGCTCAGCAACACACAAACCGGTAGCTCTTCGCCCTCCGTGAGGACAGCGCGACCCGCCCAGGGCTCGGCGACGCTCAGCGCGGTGCCGTGGCCTGCAAGGAACATGCCGTTGGGAGTTTCGCCCTTCGCTGCGGCAACGCGGATCATCGAGGCTTTCACTGTCAGACCCTTGCTAAGGTCGTATTGTGCCACGCTCATCGCGCTGCCCGGGGCCGGGGCAAGCCAGACTTCCGCAGCGTCACTCGCCACGTTGCCGTCGGCGTCGACGGCCTGGATGTTGAGGGGTACGCCCGCCTTGCCGACCTCCTCGGCCGGCGCGAGGACCAGACCGGCGAACGCCGGTGCTGCCAGACCCTCCACGTCGGCGGTTCGCGTAACCAACATCACCCGCGGATCGCCCCAATACGCCCAGTCGTAGTTCGTGTTGCCGTCGATGGCGTTGGTCGCGAGCTGGAGCTTGACCGTCTTGCCGGCGTAGGCGTCGAGCGGGATGAACACCGGCAACCATTCTCCGGGCTTCTGGTCGCGAGTGAAGACCTCCTTCCCGTCGAGGCGGATGATGAACCGCGTGCCGTTACATCTCTTATGCTTATCTTTCTCCAACACCGTGTCGTGCACGCACGTCCACGCGACCAGGGCCAACTCGCCGCCCTGTGCATCCGCACCCGGCAGCTCGATCTCGTACGTGATCGTTGCGTCGCCGGCGTGGACCGGATGGAGGTACAAGCCCCGGTGCGTTGTCCGCCCGCTCGAAGTGTTCCCCCGATCCGCGGCGTTCAGCGTGTTGGCGACGAGCTTCTCATCGAAGCGCTCGATCAAGTCCGCCACGACCTTCAGCGAGGACGCGTGGGCCCGTGTCGTCCCGAGCAAAACCACGAGCACGGTAAGCACGGACACAGCACGAAGCCGCGTAGAACACGGACTGAAAGGTCCATTTGAAGGGAATCCTCTGCGGGTGGCGCATGGCTTCAGCCGTGGGGGACGGGTATCCCCGATCGAATTCGTGTCCCCCACCGCTGAAGCGGTGGGCCACCCAAGCTTCGCTGCGCGTGACTGCATGCGTGAAGCGGTGGGCCACCCAACTTTCGCTGTGCGTGACTGCATGCGTGAGGCGGGGGAGCACCTACGATTTGCCAGGAATGCCAGCATTCGTGTCGAGTGCCTGGATGCCGTCAGACCGCTCATTTCTTCACCTCCGCTTGGAGTTGCCGGGCCTTGTCCCGGATCGGGCGCCAGGCGTACTCGGCCAGGATCGCGATCGCGCCGCAGTCGGACTGATCTCGAGCCACGTGGGCGTACGCGTCGATCGCGTTTCGTACCGTCTGTTCGGCCTCTCGGGCGAGCCGGGCCGCCTCGGCGAGCTTCGCCTTGTGCTCCTCTAGCTTGCCGGCCTTTCGGGCCTTGGCGGCCTGGGCCTCGGCCGTGGCCGCCTTGTGGACGGCCTCGATCGTCTCGATATATCCCGCGCCGAACGTGAACCGGCCCATCCAGTAGGCGAGGTATTCGTCGGCCGCCGCGGATCGGGCTCGCGAGCCGGACTCCCCCAACGTCGCGCGGCGCGCCCGGTCGGCCTTTCGCACGCTATTCAGCGCGCGGATGTACTGGTGCCGGGCGTCGACGAGATATTCCGGCAACTCCCCCGGCTTCCAAAACTTCATCAGCATGCCGGGAACGGGGAACATCAGCCCCAACCCGCGCTCTTCCAAGGCGATCGTCACCTGCTCCAACGTCTGCATGGCCTCCAGCATGCCTTCCGCCGCGGGCTCGCCGCACACCGCCGTGAGCTGTCGGCGATAGAAGTCCGTCCGTTCGAGGCCTCGCTCCCAGGCTCGACGCGCGATGTAGCCGACGGAAAGATTGTGGTCGCCGATGAGCCAGTACCGCGTGCTGAGCCCGGACCAGCCCGCCGGGACCATCACGTCGAGGAGCGCATCGAACGAGCCGGTCGTCAGTTGCGGCATCGGCCCGACATTGTCGTCGTGTAACGTGAAGATCAGGCTCGTGGGGACCTCGCGTCCCGGCAGTTGTTCGAGCACGTGCTTCCGCTTGACGATCCGGCTGGCCGTGTAGTCGACGAAGTTGAGCAGCTCACC
>CAZKCX010000026.1:0-5463 GCA_964550865.1 uncultured Planctomycetales bacterium | reverse complement strand
ATGAGCTTCGGCAGGACGGGGAACAGCTCTTCCGCCGCGTTCATGTAGACGACCTTCACGTCGGGCCGCTTGGTCTCCTCGAGCACCTTGAGATCGTTGATGAGCCGGTCGTAGAAGTACAGCGCAACGATGTCGCCCTTGACCTCCTGTAGGGCGCGGTCGGCGCCGCCCGGATACCCGGTGCGGTCCTTCGCCTGTTCGATGACCTTCGCCAGCGGGCGGCTCTTCTCGATATCGTATTTCGCATCGAGGGCGTTCCACGCCTTCTTGTGGTGCCCGGACCACGCGCGGAACTCCGGCATCCCGAGCATGACGAAGTCGCACTCGGGGTACGTGTTCACCGTCGTTCGGAGGAAGCCGCCGGCCAGCGCGGTCATCTGCGGGTCGTCGATGGGCGTCCTCGGGCTGGGCCCGACGGTGAGCTCCGCGAGCTGATGGACCTTCTTCGGGTTCTTCAGGAGCTTGCCGAATTCCTTCGGGTAGTCCGTCAGCGAAATCGAGACGCCGCACTGCATGCCGAGTGAGCGGGCCCGCTCGGTGATCTCGTGGCAGTGCTCGATGCCGGCTTGGACGAACTCCTCGGTCGGCGCGCCGCGCGGGAGGTCGGGGTTCCAGAATTCCTCGACGTCGCCGAAGACCTTGCGGCCCGGCATGTCGTCCGTGACGGGGTAGTGGTAGTCGAACCAGAGATAGGCGTCCTTGCGCTTCACGCCCTGGATATCGGGATCGAGAAACGGCTGCCAGGGCCAGAGCGAGAGGTAGATGCGGTTGAACTTCATCTTGGCGAGTTGGCCAAGGACGATGCGGTACTGTGCGATCCCCCAGGATTCCGGTCCGCAGGCGAAGTCGTTTACCGTCCGCCACCAACGAATCGGGAGCGTGGGCTCCATCACGACGTCGCTTTCGGGCACGTCTAGGGCGATGGCCCGTTGCGGGTCGGGCCGGGCCGGCAGGACGTCGCCGTGCAAGAGGTACGTGACACCCCACCGCTGGATGAGCTCGTAGACGGCCCACATCGTCGCGACGGGACTCCCGCCTCCCACGATTAGGGCGGGCTTGCTCTCGATCCGCGCCCGCTTGATGACGATGCCCTGGTCGCTGACCTTGGGCCATCCGTCGGGGGCGAGGGCCTTGGCGATCTTTGGGTTGGTCTGAATGCTGCCGATGAGGAAGATCGTGCCGCGATAGCGCCCCGGCTCTTCGACGTCGTCGGCCTGGATACCGTAGAGTTGTCTGACGTAGCGACGCAGCTCCTCGGCGGCGAAGCGCTCGAGCGCGGGGGCGTCCGGGCCGACACAGACGCCGACGGTCGAGATCCCTGGGGTCGCGCCCCGGACCGTACCGTCGTCTCCGTTTGACCCAAAGACCGCCACGAGACACCCCGCACGGACGAGTGCGCGCATGGCTGAAGACCTCCGCGCTGCGCGAAACGCTCGCGCAGGCTATCTGCGCTCTGCCGGCGGGAAGGCATCGTACCCGAAGTGTTGTGGTGCCTTCCACCGCCGAGATTGCATCTAAGCAATGGCGACGGCGGGATCCCCAGAGCGGGTCGGGAGCGAACCCGTTCCTCGGGTGAGGCACCGGAATCCCGCTTGTGCCGCGCTGCAGCAGGGCGGCATGACGCCGAAATATGAAAAACTCGTTAGGCATCGCACAAGGGGGCCGGTGGCTGTATGATGGTCTCGATAGCCCCCGCGCCGGCCGGACCGGCTGGGGGCGGCAGAAGTGGAATTCGTCTTCATGGATGTCGATCGGCGTAGGAATGGGTGCGATGAGTGACGGTGAGCTGTTCGACGAGGATCTGGAGAAAGAGGTGGCCGAGGCGCTCGGCGACTCGAACCTCGAGGAGCTCGAGGATTTGTCCATGGCGGCCGAGCGCGGCCAGTCCATCAATGCGGGGCTCCGCCAAGGCCGCGTACAGCAGATCTCCGGCGATATGGTGCTGGTCGATCTGGGCGGCAAGTCTCCCGGCATGTTGCCCGCAAGTGAGTTCGGGAAGGACCCGTCCGCCCTCCCCGCTCCCGGGACGCTCATCCAGGTCGTAATCGAGCGTTTCGACGAGCGGGAGCAGCTCTTCCTCTTGAGCAAGAAGAAGGCCGAGGTCGAAGCGGCGTGGGAGGCCCTGAAGCCCGGCGCGGAGGTCGAGGGCATCGTCACGGGGATGAACAAGGGTGGGCTCGAGGTCGAGGTCATGGGCATCCGGGCGTTCATGCCCGCCAGCCAGGTCGACATCGGCCACGTGCCGGACATCAGCGTGTTCCTCCAGCAGCCGGTCGAGGCCGTCGTCATGCAGGTCGACCGCGGCGACAACAACGTCGTCATCAGTCGACGGAAGCGGCTCGAGCGCGACAAGGCGCAAGCGAAGGAGCAGCTCCTCGCCGAGATCGAAGAGGGGCAGGTGCGTCAGGGCGTGGTGCGAAACATCACCGACTACGGCGCGTTCGTCGACTTGGGAGGCCTGGATGGGCTGCTCCACATCAGCGACATGAGCTGGGGCCGACTCAAGGACGCCAAAGAGGCGGTCGAGGTCGGACAATCCATCGAGGTCAAGGTCCTCAAGGTCGATCCGAAGAAGGAGCGGATCAGCCTCGGCCTGAAGCAGATCATGACCAATCCCTGGACGGACGTCGACAAGAAGTACGAGATCGGCCAGCGGATCACCGGTCGTGTGACGCGACTGGCGGACTTCGGCGCGTTCGTGGAGGTCGAGCCCGGCTTGGAGGGGCTGATTCCCATCAGCGAGATGAGCTGGAGCCAACGCATCCGTCATCCGTCCGACATCCTCAAGGAAGGTCAGATGGTGGAGGTGGAGATCCTCCAGATCGACCCCGAGAAGCGGCGGATGTCCCTGGGCATGCGACAGATCCAGGGGAACCCGTGGGAGGGGGCCGCCAGCCGCTATCCGCCCGAGTCGGTCGTCCAGGGCAAGGTGACGCGGCTGGTAGACTTCGGTGCGTTCGTCGAGGTGGAAGAGGGCATCGAAGGACTGATCCATATCTCCGAGCTGGCCGATCGTCGCGTCAATCGCGTGAGCGAGATCGTCGAGACCGGGCAGGAGGTCGAGGCCCGCGTCCTGTCCATCGACCCGGACAATCAGCGTTTGTCCCTTTCCCTGAAGGCCGTCCAGGAAGGGGCCGCGGAGCAAGAGATCGCCGGCGCCGAGGCCGAAGCCGCGAAGCAGCAGTCCAAGAAGAAGCGCAAGCGTCCGCGTCGGGGCGGACTCGATACGGGCAACGACGCATGGATGACGCTTTCCTAGTCGAGATCTCCTCTTGGTAACAAGCCCGGACCGGCGACTGGCGTGGCGGTGCTCTGCTCGGTGTGTCCCCGGTGTTCGGGTTTCTCGACCTTTGCCGATCCGCTGATTCGTATTGCATGCGTTCGTGCGGGCGGATAGGATTGCCTTCTTGGCGCGGAAGGGAGCCGTGCTCCTGCAACCTCTGAAGAAAGGATGCATCTTGGCAGGCAACTTTGCGGACAACTTATTGGCGGCGATCAACGAAAAGAAGGCTCCGGTGTGCGTCGGCATCGACCCGGTCTTCGCTCGACTCCCCTCCGAGATCAACGAGGACCCCGAGCTGAACGACGAGGCCGATAGCGAAGCCGCCCTGGATGCGGTGCTGGAGTACTGCCGCAAGGTCCTACGGGTGGTGGCCCCGATCGTACCGGCCGTCAAGCTCAACATCGCCTACTTCGAGCGATACTACTCCGAGGGCGTATTTGCCTACTACGAGCTCGTCGAAGAAGCGGCCAATCTCGGACTCACCGTCATCGGAGACGTCAAGCGGGGCGACGTCGGGCACTCCGCCGAGCTGTATGCCCGGTCCGCGCTGGGCGACCCCGACTTCAGCGACTTGGACGAGCTGGTCGCGCCCGACGCGGTGACCGTGAACGGCTACGTGGGGTTGGATGGGGTCAAGCCGTTTATCGATGTGGCGTCCAAGGAGGGCAAGGGGGTCTTCGTCCTCGTCCGCACGAGCAACCCGTCGGCCGCCGTGATCCAGGATGCGGAACTCGCTTCCGGTGGTCGGGTGTGCGAGCTGCTGGGCCAACAGGTCGAAGAATGGGCCGGCGCGGAGGGCCTCGTCGGCGAGGCAGGCTATAGCTGTGTCGGGGCGGTGGTGGCCGCCACCGACCGGGAACAAACGATGAAGCTCCGGGCGATGATGCCCAGCTGCTTCTTCCTGGTGCCCGGCTGGGGGGCGCAGGGCGCAAGTCCGGAGGACGTCGCCGCTTGCTTCAAATCGGACGGGACAGGTGCTTTGGTTTCCGCGTCGCGTAGCGTGATCTACGCCTACGACGAAGAGATCGCCGGCATGAAGTACATCGAGATGTATCCCAGCGACTGGGCCGAGTGCGTGGGGCACGCCTGCAAGGATTTCGTCGCGGAGGTATCGAAGCTTACGGCCGCCACGGCCTGAAGCGACGGGCATGACGTTCCTCAGTAGGGTCCGCTGCCGTTCTGATCATGTCGAACGAAAATCAACTTGAGGGCAAACGCGTCACCGTCATGGGCTTGGGACGCTTCGGTGGCGGCCTTGGCGTAACACGTTGGCTCTGCGGCCAGGGGGCCAAGGTCGTGGTGACCGACAAGGCTGACGCCGATGACCTGGCCGACTCCATCGATCAGCTCTCCGACCTTTCCGTCCAATACCAACTCGGCGGGCACGATCACGCGCTGCTGAATCAGACCGATCTGCTCGTCGTCTCCCCCGCCGTTAACAAGGCCAAGAGCAAGTTCTTCGCCCAGGCCCTCCTGCGATCCATTCCGTGGACCAGCGAGATGAACCTCTTCTTCCCGCGCTGCCGCGGTCGGATCATCGGCGTGACCGGTTCCGTCGGCAAGAGCACGACGACGGCCATGATCGGGAGCGTGCTTCGCACCGCCGTCGAGATGAGCGACGCCGATCCGAAGCCGGAGGTGTGGGTAGGGGGGAACATCGGTCGGAGCCTGCTGCAGGATCTCGAGTTGATCGGCCCGAACGACTACGTCGTGCTCGAGTTGTCCAGCTTCCAGTTGGAGGATCTATCGGCACTGGGGCTCAGCCCCTCCGTGGCCGTCTTGACGAGTCTGCAGCCGAATCACCTCGATCGACACGGCACGTTTGAGGATTATGCCCGTGCCAAGTGCGGCATCTTCGAACACCAGGATCCCGACGTCGACCACGCAGTGGTCTGCGGTGAGGAAGGTCCCGCCGTCCAAGCGGTGGCCGAGGTCTTGGACGGACTCCAGGGCGTCTGGCTGTACGGCTTGGATGACGAGGGATTGCCGACGGTCATTCGCCAGGGCACACGGTCGGCGGCGGCGGAGGCGACCGAGATCCGGATCTGGCGGGACCTCGTCCTGGACGTACCCGGGCGACACAACCGCCTCAACGCTGCCGCCGCGTTTGCGGTCGGCCACGCCCTGGGACTTCCCGAGTCGGTCTGGTCCCGAGCGCTGCGAGACTTCGACCCGCTGCC
>CAZKCX010000025.1:18519-20633 GCA_964550865.1 uncultured Planctomycetales bacterium | reverse complement strand
CCTCGGGATGCGTGTTGTCGATGAAGTACGTCGTCGGCCCGGGCTGCTCGGCGATACCGAACGAGGGCACAGGAATGCCGACCGGCGGAGTCCATGCGGCAATGCTGATATGTATGCCTGCCGCGTCGCTCCAGGCTTGCCCGTCGCTGACGCGGAAGCTAAACGAATCGGAACCGGTATAGCCGGCATCCGGGCAGTAGGTCAGGGCGCGTCCGGTGTCGGCGAGTGCGTACGGCAGATCACCACTGACGAGCAAACGGCCGTTGCCCTCGTCCGTGAGCGTTCCCTGCTGCGGCAAGGCCGTAACGATATAGGTCAGGCCGGCGCCTTGCGGATCGTCTGCGCACAGGGTGATGGACACCGCCGTGTCCTTGGAGGTGCTGACATCTTGATGCAACGCGGTAGGGGCCTCGGTCTGCGGATCCTCGGCGATGAAGTCCTGACCGGCGATATCGGAGACGACGTTGTTGTACGAGCGCGTGGTCGGAAGAACCGTGTACTCTTGCGCTTCGACGGTGATCACGCCGCCCCAGGCGTAGGGGACGTCGAGTGCAAAGCGGCCTTGGTCATCCGTCTGTGCCGATAGCTCTCCATCGTCGGACGAGACCGTTGCCCCGTCTACGGCGGTGCCGGCGGCCGTCGTGACCCGACCGGAGATGCGAGGGTCGACCGTGACGACGGCCTCGGACGTACCCGTTTGCATGCTCTTCGCATCGATCTCCGCGTCGGTTCCGTCGAGACGCAAACGGAGGGAGACGGTGTGTGCGCCCCCCGTCGAGAACTGGTGCACGCGTTCCCGATGAGAGGACGCCGGGCCGGAGTCCTCGATGCCGTCGAAGGACCAGACGTACGTGCACTCCGGCAGGGCCCGGTCGTCGGCAAGGTGCGCCGTGCAGGTGATCGTCAGGGGACGGGCGCCGGAGAGAGGATCGACCGTGAACTCCAGCGGGGGATAGACGGCGATCAATACCGTCATGCCGAAGGGCTGTCCGGATTCATCGACGACGGTGTATTCCATCTGGTCCAGGCCGGCGAATCCCGCATAGGGCGTATACGTGACGCTCGCATGGTCTCCGGATACGGAGATCGTGCTCAGCGTGCCGTGCATCGGGACCGCGGTGATGGCGTAGGTCTTCTCCTTTCCCAAGGAATCATCCGTCGTGAGTGAAATGACCTTGCTGGTGTCTTCGGGGACGAGGATGAGACGGCTCTGGAAGACGATCACCTCGCCGCCTTGTTCAGCGTCTCCCACCGGTTCATCGCCGGTTCCCTGATTCGGGTCTGCGGTGCCGTCGTCTCCGCCTACGATCTCACCCAGGACGGCCGTGCCGGGATCCGTGGGATCGACCCCCGGCGGCACCGCGCCGCATCCGCAAATCGCCAATGGAATGATCATGAGGATTGCACACGTGAACGCCGCGCAATCCCTTAGGAAATGGCGGAACCTCTCCATCACCTTCCCCCCCTGTCGTACTCTTAGCCAGCCCGTAGCGTATGACGGCGGTTCGCCACCGGCCTTGTACGAGCTAGACCTCCAACTCGTTCCCTCGAGCAGCCGCTTGGTACCCCCCGGCGGTACGAATCGGCTTGGTCCCGCGGGCCGGTCTGGCACGGCGGTTCCTGCCACATCGGGCTGCCCCTGTTGACGCGGGCGCGATGTGCCTTTCGTCGTAGCCATGGGGGCGCCTCCCTGCGCGTGGCTTCGAGCACACCGCAAGGGTCTGCCCGCGCTAGGCCTGGTGTTGCCCGCGGATGCGGCTACGACTACTCCGCGTTCAGTCGCACCAGAAAGAACGTAAGAACCAAGGGGAAGGTGGGCAATTTAGTTAGTATGGGCAAGGCGATTCATGCCGGTGAGCAGGACGGAATACGTGGCTATAACTACTTTAAAAAAAACAACTTGTGCCGAAAGAATGGAACCTCCGGCGGACCAGGTCGGAGCATGGAAGTTAGCAGATCGCGTGTTCCGTCACGCGGATAACACCGGACCTTCCCATCGGTGCTGCACCGCAGCGAAAAAGGGGACGGCGCACCCCCTCGGTGCGGAGACCCATCGCGGAGATGAACGGCCGGCGAACGGCCGCGGGGGTGTCGACGCCCGCAATGGCGCGCTC
>CAZKCX010000025.1:0-18509 GCA_964550865.1 uncultured Planctomycetales bacterium | reverse complement strand
TGAACGGCCGGCGAACGGTGGTCAGGCGTGTGGACCTACTACCGTGTTTCACAAGTGGTGCGACTATGGCAGTGTTCATGTATGCCACGTTGCTGCTCGAGCCGCGGCATGCATGCCGCGCGGCCGCGCCGGATGAATCCGGCGCCTCGGGCATATCGTCGCGATACTTCTGCAATGCAGTACTACGTTGCCGTCAGATCGCTGAAGCGTTTTCGGGCGTCGTTCCAGCCGGCTTGGTCTCCCGGCTTGAACGTCTCCAATTCGAAGCTGTCTCGAACGGCCTGCCGACCCGCCGCCACCGAGGAAAGCTGACCCGTCGCGATGGACTGCATGATTAGGTTGCCGATGGCCGTGGCCTCGACGGGGCCCGTCACGACGGTTCGATTTGTCGCGTCGGCGGTCAGCCGGCTCAGAAGCCGGTTCTGCGTTCCGCCGCCGACGATGTGGACCGTCGAGATCTGGCGGTCCGTCAATTCCTCGAGCCACGTGAGGACCTGCCAGTACCGCAGCGCGAGACTCTCGAGCACGCACCGAATCATCGAGGCCTTGCTGTCGGGTGGCGTCTGCCCGGTCTTCCGGCAGTAGTCGGCAATGCGCTCAGGCATCTGTCCGATCGCGAGGAAGACGGGGTCGTCGGGATGGACCAGGGCGCCGAACGGCTCGGCCTTGGCGGCCATCTCGGTCAGCGTGCCGTAGTCCAGCTCGTCGCCCTCCAGCACCCAAGCGGCTCGGCATTGCTGGACGAGGTAGAGCCCGGCGATGTTCTTGAGGAAGCGGATCGAGCCTGAGACACCGCCCTCGTTGGTGAAGTTCTTTTCCAGGACGGCCGGCGTGATGCGCGGCTCGGGGAGCTCGACGCCCATGAGCGACCACGTGCCCGAGCTGATGTAGCACCAATCGTCGCGTCCCTCTTCGGCGGGGACCGAGGCGACCGCCGAGCCCGTGTCGTGGGCGGCGGAAGCGATCACCGGGACGTCCGTCAGGCCGGTCTCCTCGGCGAGCCAATCTTGCAGTGGGCCGATGACCGTGCCGGGCTTGACGATTTCCGGCAGCATCCGGGTTGGAATGCCGAGCTTCTCGAGCAGCTCGGTGGCCCACTCTCCGGTGCGTGCGTCGAGCATTTGGCTTGTGCTGGCGATGGTGTATTCCGTCACGGGGCGCCCGGTCATCAGCCACGCCAGGAAGTCGGGCATGTGCAGCATGGTGTTGGCGGCCGCGAGCGCGGGGTGCTCCTCCTCCACCATCCGGACGAGCTGAAAGAGCGTGTTGAATTGGATGAACTGCAGGCCCGTGACGGCGAAGATCTCTTCCTTGCTCACTCGTTGGTAGGTCCTCTCCAGCATGCCGTCGAAGCGTGCGTCGCGGTAATGATACGGATTGCCCAGCAGGAAGTTGTTCGCACCGATGAGGGCGAAGTCCACGCCCCATGTATCGATGGCGACTCCGGAAAGGGCCTCGTCGCGTTCCCGACCCACCATCGTCATGGCGTGCTTAAGCTCGCTGAACAGGCGCAAGGCGTCCCAGTGCAGCGCATCTTGGACGCGCACCGGGCCGTTGGCAAATCGATGAATCTCCTCGAGGTCGATCCGCGTCCCGTCGAATCGTCCCA
The DNA here is from genome assembly GCA_964550865.1 of uncultured Planctomycetales bacterium. GTDB lineage: Bacteria > Planctomycetota > Phycisphaerae > UBA1845 > JAFGLZ01 > JAFGLZ01. Next base: position 16,900 of record CAZKCX010000025.1, on the reverse strand, counting down.
GGACCCCGCGACCACTCTCGGCGCCGAGGTCGAAGGCCAAGTAGGTTTGCTGCGCCATGACTCGCCCCTTGTTTCCGCCTTTCCTTATCGATCGCTTCAGAGAATCGGCCTTACCAGGCCTGGTAGGGGGGACCTTACCGGCCATACGGACTGCCTTCAAGGGTCTGCGAATCGGCCGTTCTTGACGCCGGCGGGTCTCCGACGGTGTCGACTCGCCGGGCCGTCGATTGCGAATCAGGCCATCGGACCGTCCGGCGCGAGCGGAATCTCGGCGTCCGTCCTTATCGGACCATCAAGGCCACGCACCGAGAAACCGATATCTACCGTAGCGGGCCCTCCGTGCGCACTGGCGGGAGTGACCAGTGCGGGGGCCCCACCGCAACGACGTACCTCGACCGGGGAATCCGAGCAGGAGTGGACGGTGAACCATGGGAACGATCTCTTCCGGCGTGGGCTTGATGTCGGGCATGGACATCCAAGGGACGGTGAAGGCCTTGATGCAGATCGAGGCCCGACCGAAGAAGATGCTCGAAGAACGCGTGGCAACGCTCATCAAGGAGCGAACCGCTTTCCTGGAGCTCAACGCCCTCCTCCTTGCCGTGAAGGGTTCGGTCTCGGGCTTCGACGAGACCGACTTCTTCCAGAAGCGCTCGGCGACCAGCAGCAACGAGAACGTGATCCGAGCCACGGCCGGGGAGGACGCGCTGCCCGGTACGTATTCCTTCACCGTCGAGTCGCTGGTGACGAACCACCAGATGATCTCGGCGGGCTTCGGCTCGGCCGACAGGGATCGCGTGGGCGCCGGGACGCTCTCCTTTGACTCCAGGCAGTCGCTCGTGAACCACACCACGCCCCTGGCCGCGCTCAACGGAGGGTTAGGAATCGGCCGAGGGAAGATCCGAGTCACGGACCGGAGCGGCTCCTCAGCAGACATCGATCTGTCCACGGCCGTGACCGTCGACGACGTCCTGAAGGCGATCAACCAGCGGTCGGAGATCAACGTGACCGCCTCGGTTCAGGGCGGGCACCTGGTCCTTACCGACAACACCGGACAGACGACCGCGAACCTCAGCGTCAGCAACGTCGGACTCACACAGACCGCCAGTGATCTAGGGATCGCCGGAACAGCAACGGGCGAGCAGCTGGTCGGCTCGGATGTGATGGTTCTCACCGAGGACACGTCGCTCTCCCTCTTGAACGACGGAAACGGGGTCCGCACCCACGGCTCGCTCGACGACATCCGCATCACCCTTCGAGACGGCAGCGTCCTGAATCTCAGTCTGTCGGGTCGCTTCAACTCCGACACGCGACTGGAAACGCTCAACAACGGTGCCGGCGTAAGGCTCGGCACGATACAGGTCACCAATCGGGCGGGCGTTTCGGCCGAGGTGGACCTGACCGGCGCGACGACCTTGGGCGAGATTCAATCGCGGATCAATGCGGCCGTCTCCCCCGATCCGCCGCCCGACGGCACGCCCCTCGACGTCACCGTCACGCTCGCGAACGATCACCTCCTGCTCACCGACGGCTCGGGTGGCGACGGCACCTTCAAGATCGAGGACGTCACCGGACATGCGGCCGAAGACCTCGGGATCGAGACGGAGGTGGAGGAAGGCACGATTGAGGGCTCGGACGTCTACGACATCGATACCCTCGGCGACGTGATCCGTGCGATCAACTACGACAACGAGAACGCCGGTGCGCTGACGGCAAGCCTGCGAGCCGATGGGCTGGGCATCGTGCTGACCGATACCTCCGCCGGCAGCGGGACGACCACGGTGGAGGCCCATCCGGATAGCGGGAGCCATGCGGCGGACGACCTGGGGATCCTCGGCTCGTCCACCACGGGGACGATTGCGTCCCGAGACCTGGTCGCGGGTCTCAACACCGTCTTGCTTCGCTCGTTGAACGGGGGGAGCGGCGTGGGGCTTGGAACGATCGAGGTGACCAATCGCGAAGGTACCGCGACGCAGATCGACCTTGCGGGCACGGCTACGCTGGCGGAACTCGTCGATGCGATCAACGCCGTGAGCACGACCAGTAAGATATCGGCCGCGGTCAATGCCGCCGGAAACGGAATCGTGCTGACCGACACGAGCAGCGGCACAGGCAGCCTGATCGTGCAAGACGTTGCCGGGACGACGGCCGAGGATCTGAACCTCCTGATCAACGATACCGTAGCCGAGGTGAACAGCGGCAACCTCCAGAGGCAGTACCTCAGCGAGACCACGCGGCTCGACGACCTCAACGGCGGACGCGGCGTGGTCCGCGGCAAGTTCGACATCACGGACGCGACCGGGGCGACCGCGACGATCGACCTTACGCAAGGCAACGAAGTCACGCTGAAGGATGTGATCAACGAGATCAACAACCGGGTCGACATCCAGGTCACGGCCTCGATCAACGAGACGGGCGACGGTCTGCTGCTGACGGATACCTCCGGGGGGGGCGGACAGCTCACGGTGACGGAGAACGGCGGCAGCATCGCGAAAGGGCTCGGCATCCTCGGACAGGCGGAGGAAGGCGAGACCACCATCGACGGATCCTTCGAGATCCGGGTGGATATCGACGCCGACGACACGCTGCAAGACGTGGCCCAGAAGATCAATGCCTCCGGGGCCGGCGCCCGGGCGTCCATCCTGAACGACGGGTCGGCCTTGAATCCCTACCGGCTCGTGCTCACCTCCGAACGAAGCGGCGTGAGCGGCGCGATGGCGTTGGACACCGGGGATACCCGCTTGAATCTCTCGACCTTCGTGGAGGCCAGGGATGCGGTGGTGTTCCTGGGCGAGTCGGATTCGCCCACGAGCCTGATGCTCACCAGCAGCACCAATACGCTCGACGAGGTGATCCCGGGCGTGACGGTCGATCTGCTCGCCACCAGCGAGACGCCGACCGAGATCACCGTGGCGCAAGACGTGGAATCGATCGTCACGGATATGCAGACCTTCGTAAAGACGTTCAACGCCGTCATCGACAAGATCAGCCAGGTGACGAGCTTCAATGAGGAAACGTACGAGAAGGGCATACTCTTCGGAGACTACACCATCCGCCAGATCCAGGACCGGCTCTACGGCATGGTCCGGGAGACGGTCGATACGGAGGGCAGCTACCGACGCCTCGGAGACATCGGACTGCGGATCGCCAACGGGGCCAAGCTGGAACTTGACGAAGAGCAGTTCCGGCAGGCCCTTGCTGCCGACCGCGAGGCCGTGGAGGAGCTATTCACCAAGGCGGAAACCGGGGCGGGCACGGTATTGCAGGACGAGCTTGCGGCGCTGACCGACATCGGCACGGGCACGATCGATCGGCGCAAGGAGAACCTGGTTCAGCAGGAGGATCTCTTGCGTGATCGGATCGATGCGTTGCAGCTCCTGCTAGATTCCAAGGAGGAACGGCTCTACAGGCAGTTCTACGCGATGGAGCAAGCCCTGTCTCAGATGTCGGAGATGCAGGCTTCCTTGTCGTCTCTGTCGAGCGCGGCCGCGCAGTACTCGATGGGGAGTTCTAGCTCAAGTAGCACGCAGTAGGGCTTGGACGGAAGAGGGAAGGCCGCCAATGGGTATCATCGTGCCCTGCGACGTCCTGTAATGGCGAGAATGATGTTAATTGCGCCCTAGGGCTATCCGATACATCTGGCAGGATCCGGTGCGCACAGCGACCGGATCGGACGGGTGTGCTCAAAACGTATCATATAGGGGGCGTTGACCATGGGCTCGGTTGGGTCCAAGGAATACCTGAAGAACCAGGTGATGACCGCATCGCCGGAGCAGCTGCAGATGATGCTCTACGACGGTGCGATTCGATATGCGCGTCTCGGCAAGGAGGCGATCCAGGCTGGGGATATCGAGCAGAGCTTCAACCATCTCACCCGGGCCCAGCGCATCGTCTTGGAGATGATCAACGGACTGCGTCCGGAAGTGAATCCCGAGTTGTGCGAACGGATGGCGGCCTTGTACAACTTCATCTATCGCAAGCTTGTGGACGCCACCATACACAAGGAAACCGGGTCGATCGACGAGGCCCTTCGGATCCTGGATTACCAACGGGAGACCTGGGCGATGTTGATAAAGAAGATCGACGAGGAGCGCCGGCAGGAGGCCAAGGGCACCGTCAGGGACGCTCCCGAGACGAAGCCCGATCCGGAGCAGCGGTCGCTGAGTGTCGAGGGGTAGTCTCCCCCGCGGGCCGATCGCTGGGCCGGAAGACGTTTGGACAAAGGCGAGAACACCATCCATTGACGATCGTAGTACAATAGACGTACAGTGCGCCGGCCACCAGGAGAGCGGGTCAGGGGGACTCAGTGGGAGTTGTCAGCATGACCGAGCAGGAGGCTCATACCGTCCGAATGTTCTTCCCTGCCGCTGTCCGCACGGCGTCCGCTTCATCCAATCAAGATCCCCGAGCCGGTCGAACGGTCCGGCTCGGCCTGTGGTTCTGCTTCCTCGTCCCGCTGACCGTCGCGGCTGAAGCCCAACGGGCCGATCTGCCCGAGTTGCCCGCCGAGCTACCTCAAGCCCTGGAAGAGAACCCGAATGCCCTGATGGATCAGGCTCGATCCCTGGCAAAGGAGGGCAATCTGACCGAGGCGTCGCGCGCGGCCAATCAGGCCTCGCGGATGGCCTGGAAGGACGTCCGATCGGGCAAGGGTACGATGGACACCTATAACAAGACGCTGGAGGTGCTGACCGAGATCGGCCACCAGGCGAAGAAGGCCGACGAGTTGAGCGTTGCCTACCGCTGTTTTTCCTTCCTGCGAAACATGAACCCCCCCAGAAAATGGGAGCCCTTGCTCAACCTGGCCGATGTGGCACGACTATCGAATCGCCCTTGGGAGGCGTTCGAGCTGTATTCGGATTACCTGAAGCTCAAGCCGAGCGATCGCCCGCAAGATCATCGCGGCCACTTGGGCATGGGAGAGGCCTGCCTGACTTTGGGCAAACACCAGCTCGCACGCTATCACCTCGAGCGGGCCTTGACGCTGGCGCCGAACAATGCGGAGTGCCGCATGGCACTCGCCCGTGCCATTCACGGAATGAGGCGCTACGCGGACGCCGTTCCCCATGCCGAGGAGGCGGTGCGGCAAGATGCGGCCAGGCCTCCGGAAGAGCGCAATCCCGAGTATCGCTACCACCTGGCGGTCATCCTTCGAGATGCCGGAAGATTGGACCGAGGCATCGACATCGCGAGGGAGCTGACCGATACCGCCCAGGCCGAGCTGAAGGCCAACCCGGCCGACCTTGAGGCCATCGGTCGCATGGAGCGGGTGCTCGACCTTCGCGAGGATCTCCTCACCCGGTATATGGAGACCCCGCAAGGCAGTCAGAACATGGAGGTCCTCGTCGACATGGCGCAGGTCCTCGAGGCGCAAGGAGCGTTGAAGCAGATCCGCGCTTCCCTCTCGGCGATCGAGGTCCTGAATCGGGCCTTGGAGCTGGACGCGAACAACGTCCCCGTCCTGCTCCAGATCGGTAGGCTTTCTCGCGCGGTCGGCGATGAGGAATCCGCGGTGCAGGCCTACCAGGCCGTCCTGAAAGTCTCTTCGGACAACGAGGAGGCCAAGAAGGTGCTCCGAGAGCTTGGTGCCCCCCTCACCGCCCCGGAGGCTACCACGAAGGCCGCCACCGCGGCGAAGTAGTCCCTTCCGCATTCGAACGCGTCTGCAGCTTCTCCCGTTCCGCCGGCCCCGATCCCGCGCGGCTTTCCATCTTGTGGTATGATTCCGAACTGCCATTGTCCCGACGGGAAGGCGAGGGTTTGTGTGCGAGGATCGTGCGGACTGGACGACATCGCGGCGAAGGTGGAATCGGGCATCCGTCTCGACCATGCGGAGGGGTTGCGGTTGCTGGAAAGCCGTGACCCGCACGAAGTCGGCCGACTCGCCGACATCATACGGCGTCGCAAGAACGGCCGCGCGGCCTGGTACATCCGCAACCTGCATATCAACTACACGAACATTTGCGTGTTGCGCTGCAAGTTCTGCAGCTTCTGTCGGCCCTACGGGGCGGACGGAGCCTATGAGCTGTCCGTCGAGCAGATCGTCGATCGCGCCCGGGAAGCCCATCGTCATGGCGCGAACGAGGTGCACATCGTCGGAGGCCTGCATCCGAAGCTGCCCTTGAAATACTACGTCGAGATGGTCGCCGGCATCCGTTCCGCCTGTCCCGCAATGCACATCAAGGCGTTCACGGCCGTCGAGGTCGTGCACGTCACCCGGATCGCCAGACCCAGGCTCTCCGTGAGCGCCGTTCTGGAGCGGCTGGTCGACGCGGGCCTCAACAGCCTGCCCGGCGGCGGCGCGGAGATCTTCGACGAGCGCGTCCACGCCGAGGCGTTTCAACGCAAGGTGGGCGAGAAGGATTGGTTCGACGTCCATCGCGCGGCCCACGAGATAGGCATCCCGTCGACGGCGACGATGATGTTCGGCCACATCGAGACACACGCCGAACGCGTCCGACACGTGATCAAGCTGCGCGAACACCAGGACGCTTCGATGACCCGGCGACGGGCGTGCTTTCAGGCAATCGTCCCTCTGGCCTTCATTCCGGACGGAAGCGAGCTTGCGCATCTCCCGGGACCGACCGGCCTGGAGACACTCAAGACCATCGCCGTTGTGCGGCTGCTGCTCGACAACGTCGCGCACGTCAAGGCGTTCTGGCCGATGCTCTCGCCCAAGCTGGCCCAGGTCGCCCTGAGCTTCGGCGCGGACGACCTGGATGGAACGGTCGGTCAGTACGACGTAACCCACCGAGACGGCGCGCCGGCCGAGCGACAGGCGTTGCCGGTTGAGAAGCTAAGGGGCTTGATCGCGGAGACGGGGTGTATTCCGATCGAGCGCGACAGCTTGTATCGGCCGATTGATCCTTGTGGGCGCGGAGGGGGAGCGAACACGCCCCGTCACAACCCGGATGTACATAGCCCCCGCAAGGCCGGACCCGAGGAACACGACGGAGGAACTTCGTGAGATTCCCACACTGCTTCGAACGAAGACTGGGCAAAGCGCCTGATCAAGGTGCACCATGGTTGGCCCGTGGCTTTCGCCGCACGAACCCTTCGCTCTGGCGTTTGGGGCGCGAATCTACCAGCGGATTCGTGTCCCCCACCTCTGAAGAGGTGGGCCACCCACGTTGTTGCTCGGGTGTTCGCGCGAACAGCCTGGCATTGCTGGCGGTCATCCATGTCTTGGCTACGGCCGCGCTTGCGGCACCGACGAGCCGGCCCGCACGGGCGATCCAGGATTGGAGCGAGCTGCCCAGCCTGCCCAATCCGCTCTCCGGGACGATGGCCGGCGTAGCCGTCGACGCCGTCACCGGGCAGGAGGCCCTCATCCTCCTCGGCGGGTCGAACTTTCCGACGCCCCTCTTCCAGGGCGGCACCAAGGTCTGGTACGACACCATCTATGCCCTCCCGGAGGACGCATCAAAGTGGAAGGCCGCCGGTAAGCTGGACCATCCGCTCGCCTACGCCGCCAGCGTGTCGTTCGACGGCGATGTCATCGTCATGGGCGGCAGCGACGGCAAGAGGCACTACAAGGGGGTATTCCGGATCACCTGGCAGGGCGGCGAGGGCGTCCGCGAGCGACTGCCCGACCTCCCCAAGACATGCGCGTACACCGCGGCCGCCGTGGTCGGCGACACAGTGTATCTCGCGGGGGGCCAGGAGGCGCCGAAGTCGACTGAAGCCTTCAGGACCTTCTGGGCTATCCGGCCCGGCGAACCCAACCCGACCTGGAAGGAGCTCGAGCCCTGGCCGGGTCCGGCGAGGATTCTGCCCGTTGTTGCGGCCCAAGACGACAGCGTGTTCGTCATCAGTGGAGCCGAACTGCACAAGGGGCCGAAGGGCACGGCCCAGCGAACCTATCTCACGGACGGCTACCGCTATCGACCGGGCGAGGGTTGGAGCCGGATCGCGGATGTGCCGAAACCCGTCGTCGCGGCCGCCGCGGTGGCGACCGGGGCATCGCACATCCTCGTCTTCAGCGGCGACGACGGGGCGAACGTCGACCGCATCGAAGAGCTCAAGGACAAGCACCCCGGTTTCAGCCGCGACGTGCTGGCCTATCACACGATCACGGACACGTGGGTGAAGGCCGGCACGATCCCCGAGAGCCTGGTCACCACCAACGCCGTTCGCTGGCGAGGGGGCATCGTGATTCCCGGCGGTGAGGATCGACCCGGTCATCGCTCGGACACCGTCCTTCGCGCCGAGCCGCCGGACGTCGCCAAGCAGTTCGGCACCGTCGATTTCGTCGTGTTGGGTGCGTACCTGCTCGCCCTGGTGATGATGGGCGTGTACTTCTCCCGTCGTGAGAAGAGCACGGACGACTTCTTCCTGGCCGGCCGACGCATCCCGTGGTGGGCGGCGGGGCTGAGCATCTTCGGCACGCAATTGAGCGCGATCACGTTCATGGCCATTCCGGCCAAGGTCTATGCCACCGACTGGACGTACATTCTGGGCAACTGCTGCATCCTGCTCATGGCGCCCGTGGTGGTCTATCTGTATCTGCCCTTCTATCGGCGGCTGAACATCACGACCGCCTACGAGTACCTCGAAAAGCGGTTCAACCTGGCTGCCAGGCTCTTCGGCAGCGCGGCGTTTATCCTGTTCCAGCTCGGACGCATGGGCATCGTACTGCTGCTGCCCGCACTCGCGCTGTCGGCCGTCACGGGCGTAAACGTTTACGCCTGCATCCTGGTCATGGGCGTGCTATCGACGCTCTATACCGTGCTGGGCGGCATCGAGGCCGTCGTCTGGACGGACGTCCTCCAGGTCTTTGTCCTCATGGGCGGGGCGATCCTCAGCCTCTTCATCGTGGCGGCCGACATCGAAGGCGGGTTCGGCCAGATCCTCGCGATGGGCGCCGCCGAGGCCAAGTTCCACACGTTCACGTGGAGCTTCGATTACACGATCACGGCCGTCTGGGTCGTGGTGATCGGCAACATGTTCATTACGCTCGGCCCGTACACCACCGATCAGGCCGTCATCCAGCGATACCTCACGACCGCCGACGAGAAGCAGGCTGCCCGCAGCATCTGGACCAACGGGGCGCTGGCGATCCCCTCGGCGATCATCTTCTTCGGGTTGGGAACGGCGCTGTGGGCCTTCTACAAGGTGCATCCTGAGCAGCTCACGCCCGCGCTCCAGAAGACCGACTCCATCTTCCCGTGGTTCATCGCGACGCAGCTGCCCGTCGGCGTGGCGGGGTTGGTCATCGCCGGACTCTTCGCCGCGGCCATGTCCAGCTTGGACAGCAGCATGAACTCCATGGCCACGGCGATGGTGACCGACTGGTACCGCCGGTTCAAGCCCGGCCTGGACGACCACCACTGCCTCAACGTCGCGCGGTGGCTGACGGTCCTGCTCGGCGCGTTCGGGACAGGCACCGCGCTCTACATGGCCATGTCCGACATCCCGTCGCTGTGGGACCTGTTCACGAAGGTGATCGGCCTGCTCAGCGGGAGCCTGATCGGCCTGTTCGCGTTGGGGATCTTCACGCGACGGGCGAACGGCGTTGGGGGGCTCATCGGGGCGATTACGAGCGCGGTCGTGCTCTATCTGGTGCAACAGTACACGCCGGTGCATTTCTTCCTCTACGCCTTCGTCGGCGTCGTGGCCTGCTTCAGCGTGGGCTACACCGCCAGCCTGGTCTTTCCGCCCGGCAAGCAGTCCCTGGAGGGCCTTACGATCCACACCGTCGCAGCACGGGCGTCCCGCCCGTGAGTTTCTGTATCACGGTCATCCTCGCCGTGAGGCTGGGCTCGCGTCACGGTGAAGCGCCGTGATGCGTCCGCGCAGGGCGTTCGGCCGCAGTGTGGAGTGATGCGGCGGCTCAGGCCTTCGTAGCGCAAGCGAAGAAGGCCCACCGCCGCTGTGGCTGGCCCTTCTACGAAACCTCCGCGCCGCCGAAAGGACGAGCTCAGAACCGCCGCCTGGACGCCGCTCGCATTTGATGGCATCATGTCCGATTGTGGCGCAGGCCATCGATTCCCGTGCCGCAACTGCGAGCACGATCCGCTGTTCCCAAATCATCAACGGAGGCGCACGATGACCGATACGCAATCCCCGACGCGACGTGACCTGCTCAAGAACTCCACCGTCGGCCTGGCGGCGACAGGCCTGGCCGGTTGTGCGGCCACAAAGAAGAAGGCCACCGCCGCGGCCGGGCGAACGCTCGGTGCGAACGACACGATCCACGTCGGCATCATCGGCTGCGGTAGCCGCGGCACGCGGTGGTGTATGGCGTCGATCGACAAGCTTGCCAAGAAGCACAAGCTCAAGATCACCGCCGTCTGCGACGTCTGGAAGCCCGCGCTGGAGAAAGCCAAGGCCTCCGTCAAGAAGACCTACGGCAGCGAGCCCTTCGCGAGCACGAACTACGAGGACGTGCTCGCGCGAAGCGACGTCGACGCCGTCACCATCGCCACGCCCGACCACGCGCACTCGCCCATCCTCGCCGCCGCCTGCAAGGCCGGCAAGGACGCCTATTGCGAGAAGCCCATGGCCGTCCGGCTCGAAGACGCCATCGACGCCCTCAAGGCGACCCGCGAGAACAAGCGCGTCGTGCAGATCGGCACGCAACGTCGCAGCGACGGGCGATTCAAGGCCTGGGCGGAGTTCTTCCAGACGGGCAAGCTCGGACAGGTCACCAAGGCCGAGATCGGCTGGCACGACAGCAAGCCGCGTTGGCGTCGCGACTACAGCGACGTGAAGCAGAAGGACGTCGACTGGAAGCAATACCTGATGTACCTGCCGGATCGCCCCTTCGACCCGAAGCGCTACCGCCGATGGCATCTCTACAAGGACTACACGCTCGGTCCCGTCGCACTGCTCGGCAGCCACTACATCGACGTGATCCTGTGGTTCCTCCAGGCCGAGGCCCCCACGAGCGGCGTGCAGCTCGGCGGCAAGTACATCTGGGGCGACGACGGCCGCGAGCATCCGGACACGTGCGACAGCCTGCTGGACTATCCCGAGGGGTTCCTCTGCCTCTACACCAACCACTTCGGCAACAGCTACGGCAACGGCGACATCCGGCTCTACGGCACGAAGGGCACGTTCGTGAACTGGGAGGTCATCGCGAGCGGCGCGCCCGAGGGCAAGAAGCACTTCCCCAAGCCCTTCAAGGTGACGAACAAGCCGGGCGAGCATCACGTCGAGAACTGGGTGGAGTGCCTCCGCTCGCGCAAGGACCCCAACGCCCCGATCGAGGCGGGCTACTACCACTCCGTCGCTTGCATCCTCGCGGCTGAGAGCCTTTGGCGCGGCAAACGAATGGTCTACGACGCCGATGCGTTGACGATCCGCGAGGGGTAGGGCTCCACGGGTGGGGTGATCCCGTTGGCCGTGGGAGCAGTGCCGCGACGGCGTGCGGCCTCCCGATACAGCCGTCGCCACCTCCCCGGAAGAATCCCTTAGGGGCGAGACGGGCCGATCGCATCGCCGCCCGAGCCTTGCGATTGGGTCCCATACAGTTCGCTCGGCAGGGGCGACCGGCCGGTCTCACACCCCACGCGTCCCCGTCGATCCTGCGCGAATTCCCGATAACAACCCCGACGGATGGCCTGGGAAGCGCAGCGCCGAGACTCTCCCCGTTCGAAAGACGTACGAGCTTAGATGATCAACAGGATGGGCGATCAAGTGACGAGTGTCTTTGGTCGATCAGTCTCGCAACGGCGTCCGCCCGGAGCGGCGACCAGACCAAACGCAGAGCAGAACACTCGAAAGAACCTTGATCCATGGGGAGGCTTAGGATGAGGACCCGCTCCTTCTTGGCGATGGTGGGGCTGTTGACGTGTGTGAGCTTCATCGGCGGATGCTTCTTGTTCCAGTTCCCGTGGCCGGACGGGAGTGGCGATCCGAACGGAACGACCGACCCGAACGACCCCGACCCGAACGACGTGGATGAAGGGGATCTGGATCCCAACAACTTCCCTCGGTCCCGCTACGGACACACAATGGTGACGGTCGGTGACCGCGTCTACGTCTACGGCGGTCGGGGAGAAGACCAGCCGGCGACGAAGGATGCACCCGACTACCCGGACTCCGCGGCGTCCGGCGGCGGACCGATCCTGGACGACCTATGGGCGTTCAACAGCGATAACCTGAACTTCGACGAAGTTGCCTCCGAAGGCACGTCCTCGCCCGGTCCGTTGCATGCACACTCGGCCGGCGCCTGGGATGGGAAGTTCGTCCTTCATGGCGGGAAGGACCCGAACGACGTCGCGCAGGGCGAGACGTGGTCGTACGATCCCAACGCGAATACGTGGACGAAGCTCAGCTCTGGCGGGCCCGCGGTAGGGTATCACTCGGGCGTGGTCATCGGTGACAAGCTGGTTGTCGTCGGTGGCACGGACGGCTCGACGTATAGCAACGAAACGTGGGTCATGGACCTCAACACGAAGACGTAGACGAAGGGGGGCGACTATCCCGGCTCGCCCGGCCTGCATGCGCCCGCGGCAGGGACCTACGAGGGCAAGCTCCACGTGATCGACACCGATCCCAATACGGTTTGCGTGTACACGCCAGGTTCGGACACATGGGAGAAGAAGGCGGCCGGCGGAACCGTGCCGGCTCCGCGCTCGAATGCCGCCTCGTGCCAGGTCGGGCCGTATCTGATCACCGTCGGCGGAGCAGGTATCCCCGATCTCCTCAAGGATTCGTACACCTACGATATGAGTTCGGGGGAGTACAAGGGCGCGGGCGACGATATTCCCCAGCCCAGGTATTACCCGGCGATGGCCGTCTCCGATCCCAACACCGGCGAGGGCATCGTATTCGGCGGTATGGATGAGTCCGGCGATCCGGTTCCGAGAAGCGAATCCGGCTTCAAGTTCCGCCTCACCACCACGTTCACGAACTGGTCGAAGTTTACATTGCAGTCGGATGGCCAGTAGCGGGTGGGGGGGACAGACAAGCGCCGAATCGCTTCGATGAGGGCCTGAGGGCCAGGATCTGATCGTCATGGCCCTGAATCCTTCTCTCCAACTCGCCGAGCTTGCGGGACAGGGTTTCGTGCGAGGCGAGCATTTCCCGGAGCTTCACGAATGCCCGGACCACGAACACACTCGCTTCGACGGCGCGGGGCGTGTTGGGCACGCTGGCTGCCATGATGGCTCCGTGCTCGGTGAATGCCCGCGGGCTACTTCGAGACTATTTCAATCTAGAAAGGTGGTCACAATTTGTGACCACCTAGCACGTCGGGAGACCTCTAGGCGGAACGCCACCTACCCGGCGGCGTGTGCGGGGTATCTGCGGACAGCCGTCTACTCCTCGCGTTTCCGCCTTCGTCGCAGTCTGGCGAGCAATACGAAGAACCTGTCGATCAGCTTGGGAACGACGCCGTGAGCTTCGAGGACGGTGACGACTTCGGAGTATCCCTCGGCCTTGGCAGAGATCCACAGAATTCGCCCGCCAAAGGAGTTTTTCGGCCACTTCGCGCCGCGGTCGAGCAGCAGGCTTACGATGGCTGCGTCACCTTTCCCTACGGCGTACTGGAGAGGGCACCCCAAGGCGTCCACATGGTTTACGTCGGCGCCCTTCTCCAACGCATCTTTCACGTTGTCCGCTATTCCCAGAAGGATGGAACCCACCAGCCTTTCCTGCAGCGGATTCGATTCCCTCTTCTCGGGTTCTTCAGTTCGAACACCGGCGGGTATTTCGTCCCGTGTATCCACCTCGTACGTCAGAGGGAATTCGTAGGAGCGGTCGGTCCTTGCGCAGACCGCCGTAATGTCCTTCATCTCCTCGGTGGGTTCCGTATTGCAAATGACGTGAAGACCTACCTTGCTGCAGTCCACGTTAGGGTAGTCCTCCGAGAACTCCGGACCTATGGCATAGGCAACGTAGGCCTTCAACTTGGCTTGTAGCAGCTCGAGTCGCTCCTCGGGGTCAGTCGTCAATCCGGCGTCCGTGATGATGAGTAGGATACGGCCGTCCTTCGTCTTCGCCACGATATCGATCGCGCTGGGATCCTCAAGCGGCATGGCCTGTCTCCACGACTGCGTGCGTCCGGGCCCGATCGCGTGGTAGGGAATGGGTTCATCGATCGTCTTGCGCCGGCCGTTGCCTCTGTCCGGCGAACCGCCGGTGCCGCGCGAGAACCTACCGCCTTCGGTATAGGAGCGCCAGCCCGAACCCCAGCAGCGCCACCGTCCCCGGCTCGGGGAGGTGAACCACCCGGAACCCGATGTCCTTGAATTCCGACGTGGGCGCGATGTTCTCGGCGCGATACGCCGACTCGAGGTTCAGGCTGAAGTCATCGTACGATCCACCCCGAACAACGCGACCGGAACCGTAGTTGATCGCCTCAGTCCACTCGGCAACGTTTCCGCCCTGGTCGAAGGTTCCGTAAGGGCTTTCGGAGTTCTCGTGCGCGCCGACCGCGGTGCGAAAGTACGGCGAGCCGATCGTGAAATCTCCCCCGTAATACGTCGCGTTGTTGCCGCCGAGATCCAAGGCGTTGCTCGGGAGATCGTCGCTGGCGGTGGGGTAGTCGAAGTACTCCCCCGTCGGACCGTTGTTCTTGTGGTAGGCCGCCTTGTACCACTCGTCCTCCGTCGGGATGACCCAAGAAGCCCCGGCTTCACGCACGATGTCCAGGAGCGCCTCGTCGGACGTCGCCCCGTTCAGAAGATACGAGCCGGCCTCCGTCGTCGTGGCATCCTGCAATCCCGTCGGCTGACCGTTCGCCAGCCAGTTGCTGAATCGCGCCGCATCGCCCCAGGAAACGTAGTTCACCGGCCGATCCGCGTAGTCACCCGCAACGGAATACTCGTAGGCCCCCGCGTCGCCCGTTCGCTCGATCCGGCAGCCGTAGCTGCTGACGACCATCGACTCGTTGTACAGCCCATACGTGTCGGTCTTGGCCACCGCGTTCAGGAACGCGCAGTACTCCGCTGCCGTCACCTCGTACGTGCCCATGTCGTATACATAGCCCACCGCCCCGCAGTCCCGGTCGGGACCGGAGCCGCCCGCGCCGCCGCCCGAAAGCTCTCCGTCATTGTCCGCGTTCCCGATCAGCACGGTATCGATCGTGACGGCCAGGACTGGATCACAAAGCAGCAGCATCACCGCTGCCGCGCCGAGCATCGACATCTGATGTGGCTTCATTCGCAGGGTCTCCGGTCACAGAAACTGGGCCGAAACGGCTTTGCACTCGACTCGCTCCGCCGTTTGTCGAGGAGCGAGTCGCCTTGGTACAGCCTACGGCAGATGAGGGTCATTCCGCCCGCGGGGGGACGCGCTTCCCGCCCGCCGCACGGTGGAGGGCCGCGGGAACGGCTTTGCGGCAACACGGAGCCAAACGATGAGCCTCGTGAAGAAGGCAGCGAGACTCATCGATAGCGGCTTCCATAACCTGTTAGGCGCGAACACGGGGCGACTTCAAGTCATTTCCCCCAATATTTTCTGAGACCCGCCCCGAACCTGAGCGGGCCTCGCACCGCCTCCTAGACGCACGAGAAGCTAGGACGCGTCCGGACGAATCGCCACTTGCCCCGGCCCCTATTTGCCGGCATACTTCCGGGCGCCGATCTCGCGGCGGACGCACCGGCGCGGCTACGCCTTTCCTTTCACCCCATGCGAGGAGCCAGACGATGACACGAATCCTTCGGTTTCCCCGGACGGCCGACCAGTTCCGTGCGTTCTCCGGCCTGATGGCCATCGCTTGGCTCCTTCTGGGCGCGCCTTCCCTCGCCGAGGAAACGAACAACAAGGAGCAAGGCCGCATCGAAGGTGTCGTCAAGCTCGGCGGCAAGCCCTCGCCCGAGACGAAAGTCATGCTGCTTGCCAACGATCCCTTCCCCTCACGCAAACGGCTCGAGGCGAAGCAGCCGCGCACCGAGACCGATCGTCGAGGTCGATTCGTCTTTGAGAAGGTCGAGCCCGGGGAGTGGCGCGTCGGGCTCTTCAAGGAGTTCATGCAACGCAGTGGGACGGTCAGCTCGCCGGGATACACGATCAGCCATGCCATCCCGGTCCGCGTCGATCCCGGCGAGACGGTGAAGGTGCAGATCGCCGGCCGTGGCCGACCCGTCGTCGGGCAGCTCGTCCCACCCAAGGACGCCGACTTCAAGCTCAACTATCTCGGCGGTTCGTTCCGACGCGTGTGGCTCGTTACGCAGCGAAAGAGTCCGCCGCAAGGCCTCTCCGGCGAGGAGCGCAACGCCTGGTACAAGAAGTGGTACAGCAGCGAGGAGGGCCTCGCCCAATGGCGCAAACGGCGGAGCTACGTGGTGGACGTCGAGAAGGACGGCCGTTTCCGCATCGAGGACGTACCGCCAGGAACGTACATCGGCCGGATCGAGGTCGCCAAGGAGGGCGAGGACCTCGGCAAGGCCTCCGGCAACGCCCGGCTCAAGTTCACCATGCCTCCCGTCGAAGGCAAGCGCGGCGACAAGCCGCTCGGCCTCGGCGAGATTCCCGTCAAGTTTCCCCCGCCGAAGAAGGTCGATGTCGGCAGCGCGGCCCCGATGTTCGAGATCGAGACGCTGGACGGCAAGCCGCTCAAGCTCGCCGACCACAAGGGCAAGCTTGTCTTGCTCGACTTCTGGGCGACCTGGTGCGGCCCGTGCAAACGAATCACGCCGACGCTCAAGTCGATCTGGAAGGAGTTCGGCGACGACCCCCGCTTCGTTCTGATCGGCATCTCCTTCGACCGCTCGCCGGACCCGGCGAAGAAGTACGTTGAGAAGAACGAGCTGGGCTGGGTCCACGGCTTCGCCAAAGGCGGCTGGAAGAGCGAGGTCGCCAAGGCCTACGAGATCCGCGGCATCCCGACGCTCACGCTGATCGCCCCGGACGGCAAGGTCCTCCGAAGCGGCCACACCGCCCGCGGGCTTTCGGAGATGATCGAGGAGACGCTGGCCAAGATGCCAAAGCCCAAGTGACCGGCCACAGCGGC
>CAZKCX010000024.1:7459-20660 GCA_964550865.1 uncultured Planctomycetales bacterium | reverse complement strand
GGGGCAAACGCCCAGACTATCCCTGCATCCCGGCAACGTGTCAACCCTTGCGTGGTTCCGTGGCCTCCCATGCGGCCGAGCCCCGGTGCGGTCCGGTTTGCGAGGCGTCGGGCGCCGCTGGCGGGATCGGCCGTCAGGTTCTATGATGCCGTACCGATTGTCGGGACAGGACTTTCCGTCCGCGACCCATGCGAAGGGGAACCCATGACTTCCGAAGGACCGACACGCGAGTTTCGCGGCGTGATTCCGCCCGTGCTCACGCCCATGAACGAGGACAAGTCGATCGACGAGAAGGCTCTGGCGGCCGTAGTGGACTGGTTCTGTGATCGGCCGGTCGGGGGCTTGTTCCTGACCGGTGCGCTGGGGGAGTGGCGGTTCCTCGAATGGAAAGAACGCGAGCGCATCATGCGCGTCGCCGTCGAGGTCGCCGGCGGCCGTTTGCCGATCGTGCCCCATATCGGCGGGCGGAACGACATCGACAACATCGTCAAGCTCGGCAAGGTGGCCGAGGAGCTCGGCGTTCATGCGGTCGCCCTGGTCATCCCCGACGACATCCCGGAAGGCCCCGAGGCGATCTACGAGCACGTAACCGCCGTGGCCAGGCAAGTCAACCTGCCGCTGGCGTTCTATGACACCGCCGGGGAAGGTCCCCGAAGCGTGCCGCCTTCGTTGCTCACGCGTCTCCTCGACGAGGGCATCCGAATCGCGGCGATGAAGTACCGCGCGATGCGGGGCGATAACATGCTGGAGATGTGCCAGGCCGCAGAGGGCCGTACGAACGTCCTCGCGGGAGCCGAGACCGTCCTCCTGCCTGCGCTCTCCGTAGGTGCAGAAGGCGTCATCGGCGGCGGCTGCAACATCTGGCCCGCGCTGATGGTCCGACTGATGGAGCACTACGAGGCCGGCCGCAATCGCGAGGCACTCGAGGACCAACGGGAGGTGAACCGTTTGCTCGACGTCTCCAGCCAGATCAACTGGCCATTGGCAGGCAAGGTGATCTGGCAGTCGTGGGGCCTGCCCGTCCAGCCCTATACCCGTGCCCCGGTGGATCGTTCGAGCCCCGAGAAGGTTCGCGAAGTGCAACGGATCTTCGAGCCGCTTCAGGAGTTAGCCGGTTGAGATCCGGCCAACCCTGCCCGAAGGCCGTCGCGGGCCGGCAATCCGCTCTCCTTATGAAATGTTAATTATGTGTTAACGCGCCCTTAATCTGTTGCGTTCTCGTGCGAATGCGGTAAGGATGTGTCCCGCACAGCGATCTCGGGCAAGTTCGCTGACGTACGCAGATTCTTCTTGTCGATGATGGTCGTGGAGGAAGGGACGCTTACATGGCGATGATTCCTCGCGAACGTGTTCTCTGCGCGTTGCGCCGCCGGCAGGCGGACCGGGTCCCCATCCACGACAGCCCGTGGGAGACCACCGTTCGGCGTTGGCACGAGGAAGGCCTGCCCCCCGACAGCGATCCCAAAGACTACTTCGGATATGAGCTCGCCGGCAGCGGCGCCGATTGCACGTTTCGTTTCGAGCATCGTGAGCTTGAGGAAACCGACGAGTACGTCCTCTTCCAAGACGCCAACGGGGCGACCAAGAAGAACTGGCGGCACGCCACCAGTACGCCCGAGTGCATCGACTTCACCATTCGCACCCGCGAGTTGTGGGAGGAGAACAAGGCGCGCCTGGCGTTCACCCGGGATCGCATCGACTGGGACGAAGGTCTGGAGGAAAACAAACGCCAGGTCGAGGACGGCAAGTTCGTCTGCTACTCCGCGGCGTTCGGCTACGACTGGACGCAGGGCGTGGTCGGCAGCGAGAACCTGCTCATGGAGATGGCGCTGGATCCCGGCTGGATCCAGGACTTGATGCTCACGCAAGTCGACCTGCTCATCCACTGCGCGGAGGAGATGCTCGCCGGCGGCTTCCACTTCGACGGCGCCTTCCTCTACGACGACAACGGCTACCGCAACGCGACGCTCTTCAGCCCCGAGATGTACGAGGAGATCCTCTGGCCCGTGCACAAGCGGGCATGCGACTTCTTCAACGCCCGCGACCTGCCGGTCATCCTGCATACATGCGGGTGCGTGAACGCGTTCGTGCCGGGGTACATCAAGGCGGGCTTCGCGTGCCTCCAGCCGCTGGAGGTCAAGGCGAAGATGGACCTCGTCGAGCTGAAGAAGCGCTACGGTGATGCGCTGGCCTTCATGGGCGGAATCGACGTCCGCAAGATGGCGATGGACGACCCCGGGCCGATCGAGGAGGAGATCCGAACGAAGCTGTCGGTTGCGAAGGTTGGCGGCGGATACATCTATCACAGCGATCACTCGGTGCCCGACAACGTCAGCTTCGAGAACTACAAGCGGGTCATGGAACTCGTGGCCCGGTATGGTGGGTATGGGTAGTGCTCTGCGTTCGTCCAACGGTGACGATGCCGTGGCGGCGCTCGACGGGTTTGCACAGTTGTGGGATCGTGCGGAAGACGTGTGCCACTGCTGTGTCAGCAGTGCCTTCGGGTGCCCCATTGCTTTAGCGGTGGGGTCACGAATTCAAAGGGAGATTCGCGTTCCCCACGGCTGAAGCCACCCAGTCTTGGGACGCTTGCGGGGAGCACTGCTCACAGAGCAGTGGCACGCGAGAAGCGTGGCACCAATACCACGCAGACTCAGTTAGAACGCGTGGGAAACTGAGCGGGACTCTGAGGAGGCTAGGACAATGGCCAAGTACGCACTCGGTCTGGATTTCGGCACCAACAGCGTTCGCGCGCTCGTGGTCGACATCGCCAACGGCAATGAGATCGCCACCGCCGTCACGACCTATCCCAGCGGCGATGAGGGCGTGATCACCGACAAGAAGGACCCCAACCTGGCGCGGCAGGTACCCGCCGACTACCGCACGAGCCTGACCAAGTGCGTCAAGGCCGCCTTGCGAAAGGCCAGGAACAAGAAGGGGTTCAAGGCCAAGCGCATCATCGGCATCGGCGTCGACACCACCGGCAGCACGCCGCTTCCCGTCGACGAGACATGCCGGCCCCTGGCCGACCACCCCGACTTCAAGAAGAACCTCAACGCCTACGCCTGGCTGTGGAAGGACCATACCAGCCACGCCGAGGCCCAAGAGATTACCGAGCTGGCCGCCAAGGAGCACCCCGAGTACCTCGCCAAGTGCGGCGGCACGTACAGCAGCGAATGGTACTGGAGAAGGCGCTGCACTGCATTCGCGTCGCACCGGAGGTCATGGACGCCGCCGCGAGCTGGGTCGAGATGGCCGACTACATCCCCGGCTTCCTCGTCGGCTGCGATTCGCCCGCGAACCTCAAGCGGAGCGTCTGCGCCGCCGGCCACAAAGCGATGCACCACGCCGATTGGAAGCTGCCCGCGGCGGACATGCTCGAGAAGCTCGACCCCAAGCTCGGCGAGCTCCGCCGCAGCAAGGCCTACGAAGAGGCGTACGCCTCGGATCAGCCGGCGGGCGGCCTGTGCGAGGAATGGGCCAAGAAGCTCGGGCTCGAGCCGGGCATCCCGGTGGCCGTCGGGGCGTTCGACGCCCACATGGGCGCCGTCGGCGCGGGCATCAAGCCCGACACGCTCGTCAAGATCATCGGCACGAGCACGTGCGACATGATGGTCCACCCGAGCGACCGGGAGCTGGCCGACATCCCGGGCCTCTGCGGCATCGTCGACGGCTCGATCATCCCCGGCTGCTTCGGCCTGGAGGCAGGCCAGTCCGCCGTGGGCGACATCTTCAACTGGTTCGTGCAGAACTTCGAAAACGGCAAGACCAGCTCGCACAAGAAGCTGACCAAGCAGGCGGCCAAGCGCAAGCCCGGCGAGAGCGGGCTGCTCGCCCTCGATTGGAACCACGGCAACCGCACCGTCCTCGTCGACGTCCGCCTGACGGGTCTCCTGGTCGGCCAGACGCTGCACACCACCCCGGCGGAGGTCTATCGCGCCCTGATCGAGGGCACCGCCTACGGCGCCCGCGTCATCATGGAGCGGTTCGAGGAATACGGCGTGAAGGTCGACGACGTGATCAACTGCGGCGGCATCGCCGAGAAGAACCCGCTGGTCATGCAGATCTACGCGGACGTGACCGGCCGACCGATGAAGATCAGCCGCTCCGGCCAGACCTGTGCGCTCGGCGCGGCGATGTTCGGCGCCGTCGTCGCGGGCAAGGAGGCCGGCGGCTACGAGAGGGTCGAAGACGCGCAGGCGGCGATGGCCGGCCTGAAGAAGACCGTCTACGAGCCCGACCCCGAGGCCCGGAAGGTCTACGACCGCCTCTTCAGGCTCTATCGCCAGCTCCACGACGCCTTCGGCACGAAGGAATGGCGCGGCAACATGCTCAACGTCATGAAGGACCTGCTCGAGATTCGCGACGAGGTCCGCGCCGCGGAGTAGGCGCTCCCTTCAAGCTACTGCCGGACACACGGAAGCATTCCGATTCCGTTGCGGGAGCCGCGGACAGACTTCATTCAGAGCCGGCCTGTCCTCAGGCCGGTCCATGACGGATTCGGCACGAAGGAGTGGGAGGGCGACATGCACAACGTCATGAAGGACCTGCTCGAGATTCGCGACGAGGTCCGCGCCGCGGAGTAGGCGCTCCCTTCAAGCTACTGCCGGACACACGGAAGCATTCCGATTCCGTTGCGGGAGCCGCGGACAGACTTCATTCAGAGCCGGCCTGTCCTCAGGCCGGTCCGCTCGGATTGCGGGGCTAAGCCTCAGGATGTGGGCAACAGCAACGATAGGGCCCGGGGTTCAGGGTTCGGGGTTCAGTAGCACGGGCGTCCCGCCCGTGAAGTTCACGGCCAGGATGGCCGTGGTGCAAATCCTCATGGGCAAGATGCCCATGCTACGTGGCGAGCCACCGGATTCTCCCTGCCCGAGCCGCTGGATTCATCCGGCGCGGCCGCGCGGCATGAATGCCGCGGCTCGAGCAGCAACCGTAGCATGCGTTGCCCTGTCCATAGTCGCACAACTTGTGAAACGCGGTACTAGGGATAGCTCGGCGCAGATTCAGCCCTGTCAAGGGCGGTGGAATGTAGCCCAGGGTGAGCGGCAGCCATAGGCTGCAAGCGAACCCTGGGTTGGCTTTGCACCGTTCTGCGCAGGCACACACGCAAGCGGCGATTGCCCGTCCTTCGTCTTCGCGTTTACGTCGGCCTCTTGCTCCAGCAAGACCTTCGCGACGTCCAGACTGTTGTTCTGGGCGGCGCGATGCAGCGGCGTGTACCCCAGGTTGTCTTTGGCGTTCACATCAGCGCCCTTCGCCAAGAGCAGTCTGACGACATCGGGGTGGCGGTAGAGAGCGCCCTGGTGAAGCGCCGTGCTCCCCATGCCGTCCTTGGCATTGACCTCGGCCCCTCGGCCCAGAAGCAGCTTCACGACCTCCACGTTCCCCTTGCCCCCTTGGCCGAGGGGGGGCGGTCCCATGGCCGCCCCCTGGAGGGCCGTCGCGCCGCCGTCGTGCGTCTCGTTGACGTCGGCGCCCTTGTCGAGGAGCAGCTGGACGATCTCCGCATGCCCGCCAAAACCCGCCGCCAGCAGCGGAGACATGCCGGTCAAATCCCTCGTCTCCGGCGAGACCCCGGCGGCGAGTAGCTGCTTGACGGTCGCCACGTCGCCGCTCCGCGCGGCCGAGATCAGCTGGTTCGATTTCGCTGGCCTGCCATCACACCCGACCAGAAGCACCGGCAGTGTCACAGCCAGGAACAGGGACTTGACGTACGCCGCTGTAGCTTTGCTCGTTGTCATCGGATCGCGACTCCTTCTCATCTTCACATCCCGGTCTTAGGCTACAGGTTGGCGGGGGTCGCCGTTGGACGAGACTCCGCTCATCGCGGGATTAACAGCTTCCGGCGAAGGAACAGATCACCACGTCCGTTCTTCTTCAACCTCCGACCGTTTGATCTCGCGACCCAAATGGCTGATGTATTCCGCTGTCCAGGCATGAGCTGCTTCTGATTTCGAGTCCGCGAGCCACTGGTGCGCTTCCTCCTGGAGTGAACGAAAGTGCTCGCTTGCCGATCCCGTCCATCCGCCAGTGTGAAAACGCAAGAACAGACTGTGCGAGAGGCGTTCCACATGCCCGTACCGATCAAGAAACGCCTCAGTGAGCTTCCCAGGCGCCGAGCGGCCTAAGGTCTGTGGCATGACTTCCGCCATCAAAGGTGCCCTCCTGGGCGGGTCCTCATCAATCCATTCCCATAGGAGGTCGGGAGGTATATGGTGGACAAGTCCCATGCTGGGGCCCTGGAAGTACCTGTCGGCTCGCAACAGGTCACGGGCCGCATGTGATGCCCTACTGCCCGGATCATCGAGCGAGGATCTAATGACCGCCCAAGCTTGCTCAGGCATTGCCTTGACGATGTTCTCCAGAGCCCTCTCACCATGGTCAATGTGCACCTTGTGCCACGCGTCTATTGGCCAAGCCAGAACAGCGCGGAGGAGCTCAAGTGCTCGCTCGCCGGAGGTCAGCCTCAACTTTTCGGCGGTCTTCCCCCAGTGGTAGTTGTTCGTCGGCGTCCGGAGCGCTTCCGCGACGCGTTCGTTCGACAGTAGCTGAAGCGCAATCGCTTCCGGCAGGTTCCTTGTGGGCTTTTCGCGACAGTAGAAGAGGTCACAGAGTTCCAGCGCGATCACGATGCCTTTCGGGTCCTCGTCTTCCATCAGAAGAACGAGCAACCGTTGGATTAGCGTTTCATCCGTATCAGCGGGAGCGCGGCACGCCACCGATCCCAGATCGGGGAATCGAAGATCCCCCTCTTCGTACAGGTCGATGAGTTGCCGCAGCAAGGAATCTGTCAACCCCGTGTTCCAGAGGACTCCGGCCAGCACCCCTCGGAAGCGATGGTCCGTGATCAACAACGAAACGGATTGCTCCCACTCTTCCTCATCTGCCATCCTGATCCCGGCAAGGTATCCACCTACAAGCGACGCAGAGGCTTCCTCGCCCGCAGCGGCCAGCCCTTGCAGAGTGGCGTCCCAGAGATCGCGGTTCGCGTCCAGCTCAGCCAGCAGCCGACCGAAGATGAAGGTCTGGGGCGTAGTGCTCTTGGAAAGGTCCTCCAATTCCTGGTCGAACAACGTACGGCTTTCGACAGCCTGCCGAGCGAGCCCACGGATTCCCTCTTCCACTTCGTCGCGGGTATCTGGGGAGTAGACCACCCTGGCTTCGCCAAGAAGCACATGTCGCCGCAGTTTGGTGGAGAACGAGGTACCTGTGAGTTGGCGATCCAGGGCATCGACTCGAGCCAACTGTTCAGGGGAGAGGTCATCTAGCCCATACTTCCGCACAAAGTAAATGAACTCAACAACGTCACGCAAGTCAGTCGCTTCGTCAGCGACGATCCTCCCGAGAGTATCGAGCACTTCATCGGCGAGCGATGGGATCTGCACCAGCTGTTCTGCTGCCTCCACTAATACGCGGTTTGCCTCGGTTCGTTCTTGTTTGCTGTTCCATGTAGCTGACATCTCCACCAACAACTGCCACACGCTTCTCCAGGCATCGAAGAGATCACCGTACGTTCGCGGCACCCACAGTTTCGCCTCGGGTCTTAGCCCTTGGTGTTCTAGGCCGATTATTCGCGAACACGCGGTTGTGGATAACGCCTTTCGACAGGCCTCCAAACCGATTCTCCGATGTGCGGTTCGATCGGACTCCAGCGCAGCCCTCAGCACCGGAAGGCGTGTTGCGGGCGGAGCCTCAGTTGCGCTGAGCCCGCCTGGGGCGATCACGAAGAGACCTGTGAAGGTGCCGAGCGCGTTGTTGTGGTTGATGCTCGTTTCGTCGCTCTCGGCCAACAGCGGCAGAAGGCTAGCCGCTTCCGCGAAGGACTCCTTCCACACAGCAATCTTCTCTAGCGCCCAAACAAGGTATTGTCTCCCGAGCGACAAATCGCGAAGCGTTTCAACCGATTCTCGTTGGAGAACTCGTCGAAGGTATCCCAGACACTCGTCAGGAACGGCCTCGGCAAGCTGGTAGATGAGGAACGCTCCCTCCTGTGACTTCAGAACATCCAGACTGTCGAGGCTTCCTCCTGCACGCAACCAGCCGCGTACGTGCTCCTTGGCCACGTTCGAGGATCCTCCGTATTGCAGCATGGTTACGAACCATCTAACCATCTGACCGGGAAGGTGCTGCAAGAATCCGAGGCTATCGAATCCTCGTCCGTGTTTGTTCCAGAATTCCGTCCACAAATATACGTGGAGCAAGCGGGGCGTGATGAATAGCGTCGTGCTTCCTTGCAGGATGCGTCGTTCTTGCAGGTCACGTACGGTTTCTTGGAAGACAGGCCACGTGATGCTCGGATCCGCTTTGGATGCAAGGTTCGCGATCTCCCTTGCCTCTCCCTGCACGGGCGGTTCGAAGCCGAATCGCTCGAAGAGGGCAACGTGCCGGAGCACGCGGCGTTTGCGCCTTGCCCCATCACTCTCGGGGTCTTCGAGCCCGCAGATGAAACGATCCCACATTCCGGCTGTTGAGGGCTCAGCTAAGGGGTCCTGAGGGTTCCGTTTGAGGTTATCGCCCACCGCGTGAGCCACGCGCGGCGATCCGCCACAGAGCCGCGCCCATCTGGAAGCCTCGAACTTCGAGGGCACGTACTCTTGTATTATATCGGCGAGCCGTTCTTCACTCAGCTGGGGGCAGTGTAGGACTCTCATCTTCTCATCGGTGGACCTTTCAGGACCATGGTCCAGCGTGATGAGCCGGCACCGATGAGAATGGGGCTTCAGGAGATTCCATACGGGCGCCCGGTCTCGCTTCGAGCACTCGTCAACTACTAGGATAACGAAGAGACCTTCGTCTTCTGCCAGAATCAGGTTGAGCCGTTCTCCTCCCAAGAGTCCCTCGGCGGAAGGCACATAGACCACCAAGGGGGCGAGATCTTCCGTATCGGTTGCTTCAAGTGCCAAGCGAGTCTTGCCCACGCCGGGCTCACCAAAGATACGGACGTGTGTGATCGGCCCCCCACGCATGCAGCCTCGCACGTCATCAATGAGTGCCTGCTGGTCGGCTCCCAGATGCAGCGGACGGGCCATCTCGGCCGTTCGTCGCCAGGCTGCATGCGAAAGGACAGCTCTTCCATCTCGATTGGCGACACGCATACACAGCGATGGGTATGGCTTCAGCAGACCGATCAGTTCCGTTTGCCCCCAAACCTCCACCTCTGCGGACCGGAAGCCACATTCGGAGAGTATCTTGCGGGCGTGCTTCTGGGCATCGCGGCGTTGTTGAGGCGTGGGATCGACACCGAAGCAAACCAACACATATCTTCCATTTCTCTCAAGGCAACTCCGTACTTCAGAAGCAAGGGCTTCAGCACTCGCTGGTGCAGAGCCTTTGCCAAGCAATTCCCCTTTCAACCAGCTTTCCTGCCACGGCGCCGTGCTGGACCCTGTCTTGACCCGAGACCGCCCTTTCAGAGAAGCGACCGTCAGGGAGCGTTGCTGTCCCCGCACGCCAACCCCGCAAAACCGCAACAAACCGAGACATCCCGTGACATCCCAACCGCGCAGCCCACCCAGGGACCCTCCACCGCTCAACCGGCGCCGCAAAGGACGCCCCAAACGCACCACCCCCGGCGCGACCAAACTGTCCGCGAGGAGGGCAAGAACACGGAGGCATCGAAGTCTGCAGAGGGGGGAATCAGCAACCCACGGGCAAGATGCCCGTGCTACGACAACGGCCCAGAACGTGTCGCTGGAGCCTGAGGCCTGAAGCCTACCATGCGCGAGTCATCAGCGCCGGCTCCTCGATCGTGCTACGCCTTGATGGCCTTGTCGGCGATGTCGCGGCGGCAGTAGGCGCCGTCGAAGTGGATCTTGTCGACGGCCTGGTAGGCGCGCTGCTTGGCGTCGGCGATATCGGTGCCCAGCGCGGTCACGCCCAGGACGCGCCCGCCGCTCGTGACGACCTGCCCGTCGTCGAGCTTCGTCCCGGCGTGGAAGACGACGACGTCGTCGATCGCGCCGGCCTCGTCCAGGCCGGTGATGACCTTGCCCTTCTCGTACGAGCCGGGATAGCCGCCGGACGCCATCACGACGCAGACGGTCGGGCGCGAATCCCACTCCAGGCCGACCTGATCGAGCTTGCCGTCGATGACGGCGTCCATGACCTCCACCAGATCACTCTTCAGCCGCATGAGGACCGGCTGCGCCTCCGGATCGCCGAAGCGGCAGTTGAACTCGAGCACCTTCGGGCCGCCGGGCGTCAGCATGAGCCCCGCGTAGAGCACGCCCTTGTACGGCACGCCCTCGCGGTTCATCGCGTCGACGACGGGCACGAGGACCTCCCGCTCGATCTGGGCCATCATCGCGTCGGTGACGATCGGCGCCGGGCTGTACGCGCCCATGCCGCCGGTGTTCGGGCCGGTGTCGCCCTCGCCGATGGCCTTGTGGTCCTGGCTGGACTCCATGACGTAGATGCTGCGTCCGTCGACGAACGCCAGGATCGACGCCTCCTGCCCCTCCAGTCGCTCCTCGACGACGACGGTATCGCCGGCCGCGCCGAACTCCCGATCCTTCATGACTCGTTCGAGCGCGAGCAACGCCTCCGACGGCTGATCGCAGACGATCACGCCCTTGCCGGCGGCCAGGCCCGACGCCTTGACGACGAGCGGCTCGTCGCGCGTGGCGACGTAGTCGTAGGCCGACTTGAAGTCCTCGAAGATCCGCGCCTCGGCCGTGGGGACGGCCACCTGTCGCATGACGGTCTTGGCATAGGCCTTGTCGCCCTCGAGCTTGGCCGCTGCCGCGCAGGGGCCGAACACGCGGAGCCCTTCGGCCTCGAAGCGGTCCACGATGCCCTCACAGAGCGGCGCTTCCGGACCGACGACGGTCAGGTCGATCTTCTGATCGGTCGCGAGCTTGAGGAGCCCGTCGATATCCTCGGCGCCGGTGCCGACGTTCGTGCCGAGCTTGGCCGTGCCCGCGTTGCCGGGGGCGCAGAGCAGCTTGGTGCATTGCGGGGACTGCTTGATCTTCCAGGCCAATGCGTGCTCACGTCCGCCACCGCCGACGACCAGAATCTTCATCGTCTCGCCTCGTCCGTTCGGGTCTGTGGGAATGGTCTGCAATCGGTAGGCGGCGATTCTACGTGGCCGCGCGTGCGGCGGCAAGTAGGCGGGCGGATCGCTCGCCGAAGGCCGAGCAGTGCAGGCGCCGTTGCTCCGGCCCGGTCGGTTCGAAGGAGATCGACAGCGTATCCTCGGGCAGCAGATCGCCGATCTTCTCCGCCCACTCGACGGCGACGAGCCCGCCGGAGGTGCACGCCTCCTCGAAGCCGATGGCGGAGAGGTCGGCGGATTCCACGCGGTAGACGTCGACGTGGTACAGCCGCAGCCGCCCGCCGCGATGCTCCTTCAGGATGACGAACGTGGGCGAGGTGATCCGTCGTTCGTCGTCGATGCCGAGACCGACGGCGATGCCCTTGACCAGTTGGGTCTTGCCGGCGCCGAGCGGCCCGATCAGCGCCATGACCGTGTCCGGCTCGGCCGATTCGCCGAGCCGTCGGCCGAAGCGTCGGGTTTGATCGACGGAGTGGCTTTCGAAGGTAGAGTCGGTTGTTTCCGGCATGATCGCGGGGGGCCTCCCTAGCCGGTCACGAATAGAGAGTCTCATAGGTCCTTCGTCGATACACAGCGACCGGTCTGGGGATACGACCTGACTATGCTACGTCATGACGGAACTGCCCGTGAAGACTCACGGGCGAGCTTGCCGCGGCGAAGCCAGGATGCCCATGCTACGTGCGCTGCCGATTCCTCGTTCGATTCCGCGCGGTCAGCCAAAGCGTCGGCGCTGCTCCGAGAGAGCAGCGGCACACCTGTCGGGGGAGCCGCCGGTTGCCCAGCCGAGCGCGGCTGGGCAACACGGGGCACTGATGCCTTCCAATTAGTCCTCGACGACGAGCTCGTGGACGGGCGTGCCGTCGCTCCAAAGGCCCATGTAGCGCTGTTCGGGCGTGTCGCCGAGGGCGTACTCGCGGTTGATCCCGTAGAAGGCCGCGTCGATCAGACCGTCCGTCAGCTTCCAGTACGCGAAGAAGTCGATGGCGTCGGCTTCCGCCGAGCCCGCGAGGGGTGCAGTATGGCCGGTCTTCAGATCGGGGTCACCGTAATCGTCGGATCGTACGGTGACGATATCCTTGTCCTCAACGGCGATCTGCGTGGCCTCATTGTAGAACAGTCGAGCGGCCCCATCGCCGACCACGATGTCGTCCTCGCCGGCGACCATCAGGAGGAGCGTGCCCGCCGGGATCAGGCTCAGGTCTTCGAGCAGATCGGGGCTGCCGACCGGACTATCCTCCGGTCCGCTCGGCGCGACGCAGACAATCGCCTTGGGCTCAGGCAAGCCCTCGGTCGCCGCAACGGCCGCGAGGTTCACCGCGAGCAGGCCGCCCGCCGAATACCCGACGACGGCGACCTTGTCGAGCTCCGGCTGAACATGTGTGCCGTCTTGCAGTCGCAGGAAGGCCGCCTGCAACGCGGCCACGGCATTGGGCAGATGGTCCTCGGGTGGGGTAAATGCTCCACCCTGATAGCGAGGATAGACCACGATCATCCCCTTGCGGACGATGTGATCGATCCAGTCGGCGTAGAGATCCGGGTTGATAAGCATGAAGCCGTGATTGAAGATCACGACCGGCGCGGAGGTGGGCACGGGATCGGCCGGCTCGAAGAGCCAGTATTCCTCCCCTCCGGACCCGTAGTTCGACTCGGTGACCGAGGCGTGGACGTATTCGCTTCCCCCGGGTCCTTCGAGCGGTTGGTCGGGTGGGGACGCTGGATCACACGGGGACACGCCCATGAGCATGGCGACGCAGGGCAAGATGGCAATACGCAGGAACGTTCGCATCGAATTCCTCCTTCGGATGGTTGAAAATGCCCACCTATTATAGATGAACGAGGTGATGGAGAAAATGCGGCCGGTCCCTCTGCTTGGCCGGCCAAGACGCGAGGCGCCCTGCACAGAAGCGTGAGTCCCATGATTCGCCTGCTTTCGCTTGATTCGCCCTTGGTAGAGGGCGATACTACCCACAGGAAAGGAAATGCACGCTCTGAGGAATTGCGAGCGAAGAAATCGGGTAGACAACTAGGGAATTTAACTAATCAGCTTGGGTATATACGGGCTCCTGCCCTTCGCCCGGCGGCGTCCCGCGCAGGTCAAGCCGAAACGCGTGGGGCATTGGTGCGGGGTTCGCATGGGTTGTC
>CAZKCX010000024.1:0-7449 GCA_964550865.1 uncultured Planctomycetales bacterium | reverse complement strand
CATGAACACGGTCACGACGGAAGCCGAACTCGCCTTGTCGACGGACGTCCACGGTGTGGTTCTGGATGTGATCCGCGACGGGCTCGATGTCCGAAGGACCGTTTCTTCGGGCATGTCCCTGTCTGACATCTGTGTGTCCGCGGCGCCGGACAGCATCATGGCCTTCCTACGGAAGATCATCGAACGAGGGGCGAGCTTCGATCAATCGGCGACCCTTCGATGCGGTTCGCAGATACAGGAATGCCGTCTTTGCGGGGCGCGATTGGCCGACCGAATTGTGATCGTCGGGACCAGAGCAGACCCCGCCGATCGGCGCACGTTGGTCGAGCAGCTCGTCTACACCCTCAGCAAGCAGGCCTTGGCGATGGTCCCGCCGGGGGCGAACGGGATGTCCGCGTCGCGTCCGTCGCGATCGGACGACGAAGCAGCTTCACGAAACCGAGAGCTTCGATGTCTCTACGAGATCTCCCGTCTTGTCGAGGACCGAGAGACGAGCGTGGATGCCATCCTTCAGGGCGCGACGGAAGCGCTTCGGCAGGCCTTCGAGGGGTTGGGAGTGCTCGGCGTGCGGATCTGCCGGGCGGATCGAGCTTTCGAGACGCCGGGTCTTAAGGAAGCCGAGCACCGGCTGACCTCGGAGCTGTGCGAATACGACAAGCCGGTGGGCCGGGTGGAGGTCCATCTGGACTCCCCGCCGGACCCGGCGGGGGATCCGAAGACCTGGGCGCCGAAGCAGGAGCTTCTGACGAATACCGCCGAGCGACTTGGGAGGATCATTGAGCGGTTTCAAGCCGAGGAGGATCTGATCGCATCGCGCCGGGAGCTCGAACGTCGCGTTGCCCAAAGGACGGCGGAGCTGGCCGAGGTCAACGAGCGGCTGGAGAGGGAGGCCGAAGAGCTGGAGCGATCCAACGCCGACCTCGAGCAGTTCGCGTACGTGGCCTCGCACGACTTGCAGGAACCGCTTCGCATGGTCTCGAGCTTCTGCAAGCTGCTCAAGCAGCGGTATGGGGATCAACTCGATCAGGACGCGAACGAATTCATGGACTTCGCCGTCGACGGCGCCCTGCGGATGCAGAAGCTCATCAACGATCTTCTCGCATACTCTCGCGTCGGACGTGGCCGGCTGTCGCTCCGACCGACGCCGATCGCCGACGTGATCCAGCGGGCCACGGCGAACCTCTCGACGGCCATTGAGGATGCCGATGCGAGGATCCACTGGGGGGAGATGCCGGAGCTCGAGGTCGATCCGGATCGGCTGGTCCTGTTGTTTCAGAACCTGATCGGCAATGCGCTGAAGTTCCGTGGAGACAAGCCCCCCGAGGTGCATATCGAGGCCGAACCGGAAGACGGTGGGTGGCTGTTCCGCGTTCGCGATAATGGGATTGGGATTCCCGAGGAATTCCGCGAACGGGTCTTCGGCATGTTTCAGCGCCTCCATGGACGGGAGGAGTATCCGGGGACGGGTATCGGATTGGCCTTGTGTCGGCGGATCGTGGAGCGTCACGACGGTCGCATCTGGGTCGCGTCGGAATCGGAGAAGGGGACGACGTTCTGCTTTCGTTTTGCGGCTTCGGAGTAGGCGGCAATGAATCAGGGAAAGCCTATACACATCTTGTTGGTGGAAGACAACCCCGGGGACGTTCGTCTCACCCAAGATGCCCTCAAGGCCGGGAAGGTCAATAACACATTGCATGTGTCCACGGACGGGGCGGCGGCCTTGGCGTATCTCCGAAGGGAGTCCGGCTTCGAAGACGCCGCCAGGCCGGATCTAATCTTGCTGGATCTGAACCTCCCGAAGCTGGACGGCAGGGAGGTGCTCGCCAAGATCAAGGACGACGAGGACTTGCGAAGGATTCCCGTGGTGATCATGACCTCATCCGAAGACGAGCAGGACATCGTCAAGAGCTATGAGCACCACGCCAATTGCTACCTGACCAAGCCCATTGACGTGGACGACTTCATCGCTATGGTAAGGTCCATCGAGGACTTCTGGCTTACAATCGTTCGTCTCCCGCCGGGAGAGTAGTCCCGTTCAGCGCGTCCCGATGAGAGCACTTCTTGTCGAAGACAACCCGGGCGATGCGCGGCTCCTCACAGAGGCCTTGACCTCCGGCACCGTTACGACGGAAGTCATTCGCGCCGACTGCTTGAAGACCGCGCTTTCCATCCTCCGAAAAGAAGAGGTTGACGTCGTCGCGCTTGACCTGGGCCTGCCTGACTCGCAGGGCTTCGAGACGGTGATGCGCATACATCAAGCCGTTCCCGACGTTCCCATCGTCGTGCTGACGGGATTGGACGATGAGGCGAGTGCCGTCAAGGCCTTGCATGAAGGGGTACAGGACTACCTCGTCAAGGGGAGCATGACGGAGGAGCGGTTCGCCCAATCGATCCGCTTCGCCGTGGAACGGCACCGGGTGGTCAAGGCGTTGCAGGACCGGCTGGCGCAAGAGCGACAGCGCAAGGAGATCGAATCGTTCGGGCGATTGACCCAAGGGAGCCCGGTATCGGCTCGAACAGTGGGCTCGGACTCGCTGCGGAAGTCCCTGCCGGAGCTGTTCGGCGAGTTGGTCGATCGCTATGCTGCGTTGCTCGACAAGGGCCTGGAAGAACAGACTCATAAGGTGGAGGCGACGTGTTCGGAGGGGATTCAGGAATTGGCCGACGAGCTGGGGTTCCTCAAGGCCGGTCCCCGTGACGTCATCGAGATCCATACCACCGCCTTGGAGCGGAAGACCCGCACTCCGAGCCAGGAAGAGGCGGCGTCCTACCTCAACGAAGGGCGCTTTCGCGTACTCGAGCTGATGGGGAACCTGGTTCGGTACTACCGAAACTACTACACGGGCGCGGCCGTCGGCATGTCGGGGCCAGGGGATGAGCAGGGGGGTGCCTGACGCCCAAAGGAGCCCGCAATGGGGAAGTGCGTACTGAAGCTGTACATCACCGGGCGAACTCCGGCTTCGGAGCAGGCCGTCCTGAACATCAAGAGCATCTGTGAGCACAAGATGCCCGGTCGATACCAGTTGGTCATCATCGACATCCTGGAGCAACCGGAGATCGCCGAGCGCGACGGCATTATCGCGACGCCGACCTTAATCAAGGAGCAGCCCCAACCCGTTCGCAGAATCATCGGGGACCTGTCGGAGACGAACAAGGTGCTGGCCGGTCTGAATCTGCCCGCTTCACAGCCGGCGGAAGCCAACGGAGGTTCGTAATGGGTGAGTCTTCGGGAACCGTTACCCTCGAGCGCGTCAAGACGGGCATTCGCGGTATGGATCAGGTCGCCAACGGCGGCTTCACGAAGAACCGCGCGACGCTGGTGACGGGGACCTCCGGCAGCGCGAAGACGGTCTTGGCGGTTCAGTTCCTGGTGGGGGGCATCACGGAGTACGGGGAGCACGGCGTATTCGTCACGTGTGAGGAAACGGCGGATGAGATCCGTCGCAACGCGTTGGGCTTGGGGTGGGATATCGCCACGTGGGAGGCGGAAGGGAAGTTCGCCATCATCGATATCTCACCGCGCCTGACCGAGAATCGGATTGAGGCCGGGGAGTTCGACTTTGGCGGGCTGATGGTCCGCATCGAGAGCGCGGTACGGCGCATCGGAGCCAAGCGAGTCTCCATGGACTCGATCGGCGCGCTGTTCGGTCAGTTCTCGGACAGCAGCACGGTTCGCCGCGAGATGTTTCGCGTCGCGCGCGGTCTGAAGGAGCTCGAGGTCACCTCGGTCATTACGGCCGAGCGGATCCAGGAGGACGGAGATCTCAGCCGGTACGGCGTCGAGGAGTTCGTGTCCGACAACGTGATCGTCTTGCGCTACGCGTTGATGGAGCAGCAGCGTCACCGGACGATGGAAATCCTGAAGATGCGGGGCGCTTCCCACCGCCAGGGGGAATGGTCGTTCACGGTGATCCCGGGCGCGGGCCTCGTGATTCTGCCGTTGGCCGGGATGGAGCTGACGCAACGGTCGTCGGACATCCGCGTGTCGTCGGGCATTTCCGAGCTGGACACGATTTGCGGCGGGGGCTTCTTCCGCGATTCCATCATCTTGGTCTCGGGGGCGACGGGGACGGGCAAGACGCTGATGGTGACGCACTTCGTGGACGCGGCCAGCAAGATGCCGAACGAACGCGCGATGATCCTTGCCTTCGAGGAGAGCCGCGAACAGCTCTTTCGCAACGCGGCCGGTTGGGGGGTCGATTTCGCCAAGATGGAGCGGGAGGGCAATCTGTCCGTCGTCTGCGAGTACCCGGAAAACCGTGGGCTCGAGGATCATCTTGTGCGGATCACCGAGGCAATTGAGGAGCACAAACCGACGCGCCTGGCCGTCGACAGCGTCTCCGCCCTGGAGCGTGTCGCCTCCATCAAGGCCTTTCGAGAGTTCGTGATCGGGCTGACGTCGATGATCAAGGAGAAGGAGATCACGGGCCTGTTCACCGCCACGACGCCGACCCTCATGGGCGGGACCTCGGTCACGGAGGCCCACATCTCGACCATCACGGACTCGATCATCCTGCTTCGCTATGTGGAGATGTTCGGAGAAATGCGGAGGGGCATCACCGTCCTGAAGATGCGGGGCTCGGCCCACGAGAAGGACATCCGCGAGTTCCAGATCGACAACACCGGGATGCACCTGGGCAATCCGTTCCGGAACGTCGTGGGCATCTTGGCCGGCCAGCCCGTGCACGTCCCACCGGGTGAGGTGGATCGTCTCGGCGAGATGTTTCAACCCGGGAAAGGCTCGGCCGACGGGCTCGTGTCCTAGGGAGCCGACGAGGCACGCCTGGACGTCGTCGCTCGCCTTCGGGTAGCGCCGCACGGGTGAAACCACGTCGCACTCTGTCGTAGAGAGCAACCGCGTCGCGCTATTTGGATCGGCGGTGTCCTTGTGTCCAATGCCCCGAACCTCGTCTGGTTTCGCAAGGATCTTCGACTTGAGGAGAATCCGGCCCTCCGAGCCGCGGTGAGTCACGGCGCGCCGATCATACCGGTCTTCATCCAACCGACGGAAGGCCGAGGGTACGAGATGCCGGGTGCGGCCTCCCGGTGGTGGCTGCATCAGTCGTTGGCCGAGCTCGGCGAGTCCCTGCGCTCGATCGGCTCGCGACTGATCCTTCGCGGGGGTGATCCGGCGGAGGAGCTGGAAGCGATTGTGCGGGAGACGAAGGCGGCGGCTGTCTTCTGCAATCGTCGCTACGAACCCCACGCATTGCAGGAAGAGCAAGCCGTGCGACGCGCACTGCAGAAACTCGAGCCGGCCGTGCAGTTCGAGAGCCTCCCGGGATCGCTCCTGTTTGAGCCAGAGGAGGTTCATACCCGCCAGTTCGAGCCCTACCGCGTCTTCACGCCGTTCTACAAATCGTGCATGGCGCAGCTTTCCCCGGTTGAGGCCGAGCCCGCCCCGTCACGGATGAAGGTTGCGCGGCGGTGGCCGAAGTCGAAGGACTTGGAGGCACTTCGACTCGAGCCGGTTCCGAATTGGGCGGACGGACTGCGGGAGGCGTGGCAGCCAGGCGAGGCGGGCGCGCGGAAACGACTGACGAGTTTTCTGGACGACGCCCTTGGTGATTACACCGACCAGCGCGATCGGCCCGATGCGCGCGGCACGTCGGAGCTGTCGCCGCACCTGCACTTCGGGGAGATCAGCGTGCGGCACGTCTGGTCGGCCGTGGAGGAATGGCTAACGAACCGCCGCAGCCGCGCACGAGAGAGCGCCGAGGCATTTCGACGGCAGCTCATCTGGCGGGAGTTCGCGCATCACCTGCTCTTTCATTTTCCGCACACGACGGATCAGCCGCTCAGGGCGAAGTTCGCGGAGTTCCCGTGGGCGCAAGACGACGACGCGCTGCAGGCGTGGCAGGGCGGACGCACGGGGTATCCGATCGTCGACGCCGGCATGCGACAGCTCTGGGCGATCGGCTGGATGCACAATCGTGTTCGCATGGCGGTGGCCTCGTTCTTGGTCAAGGACTTGCTCATTCCCTGGCAAGAGGGGGCGAGGTGGTTCTGGGATACGTTGGTCGACGCCGACCTGGCCAACAACACACTGGGCTGGCAGTGGACGGCCGGGTGTGGTGCCGACGCGGCGCCGTATTTCCGAATCTTCAATCCGGTCCGGCAGGGCGAGCGGTTTGATCCGGACGGCGAGTACGTACGCACCTGGGTCCCGGAGGTCGCGCGGCTTCCCGCTCGTCACATCCACGCGCCTTGGGAGGCGCCGGAGGACGTGCTGTCCGAGGCGGGGGTGCGGCTCGGCGAGGACTATCCGGAGCCCATCGTCGATCACGCGCGGGCCCGGAAGGACGCGCTGAAGGCCTACGAGAAGATCAAGGCATGACGGCGCGGGGAGGGCCAGGACTCATGGAAGACTCGAGCAGACGGCGATTGCGGCCCGGTGCGTCCTCCGGGGAATTGGGAACGGCACCATGATCCTCCTGACGGGCGCGACCGGATATGTGGGTGGGCGATTGCTCCATGCGCTGGAAGGGCAAGGTCGTCCCGTGCGTTGTCTGGCGCGGCGTCCAGAGGCGTTGCGCGATCGCGTCGGCGGCACAACGGAGGTCGTCGGCGGAGACGTATTCGATGAGGATTCGATGCGATCGGCCCTCGAAGGGGTCTCGACGGCCTACTATCTGATCCACTCGATGGGCGACACCGGCGACTTCGTGGAGCAGGACCGCATCGCGGCCGGCAACTTCGCGCGGGCCGCCGAGCACGCGGGCGTGCGACGGATCGTCTATCTCGGGGGCCTGGCCAATGAGGACAAGCCGCTCTCGGATCACATGCGGAGTCGTCTCGAGGTCGGTGAGATCCTGCGTTCGTCGGGCGTCGAGGTCATGGAGTTCCGGGCGTCCATCATCATCGGATCCGGGAGTCTATCCTTCGAGATGATTCGCGCGCTTGTTGAGCGGCTGCCGATCATGGTCACGCCGCGGTGGGTGGATGTTCGGTCCCAGCCCATCGCCATCACCGACGTGATCGAGTACCTCGTGGCCGCGCTCCACGTGCCGGGGGGAGGCAGCCGGGTTTTCGAGATCGGCGGGCCGGATCGGGTTTCCTACGGAGACCTGATGCGGGAATACGCCAGGCAGCGAGGTCTGCGGCGACTCATGATCCCCGTGCCGGTGCTTTCGCCGCGCCTGTCGAGCCTGTGGCTTGGGTTGGTGACACCGCTGTACGCCCGCGTGGGACGCAAGCTGATCGACAGCATTCGTCATCCCTCGATCGTACAGGACGAATCCGCGCGCAAGGCCTTCGATATCCGTCCGATGGGGGTGCGCGAGGCCATCGCCCAGGCCCTGCGAAACGAAGACCGCGAACTGGCCGAGACCCGTTGGTCCGATGCACTCTCCTCCGCCGGCAGACCGCGCGGATGGGCGGGGGTCCGCTTCGGTTCGCGCATTGTCGACACCCGCCGGGTCGACTTGCCCGTTGCCCCTGTGGAGGCGT